>DASVQU010000076.1:0-16572 GCA_036388995.1 Pyrinomonadaceae bacterium
TCTGCGGGCAAAGAAAAACTTGCGGATTCTGGCGGTCGGCGCGCGCGAAGATTTTGAGGAAGATTTTGAGTTCCGGCAAATTTCCGGCGGATTTTTGGTGCAAACCCGTGACAGAGACGTTTTAACGCACGAACAGCTAAAAGTCGTCACGAAAAGACAGCCGACCGAAAATGAAATTCGAGCGCTGCAATTCGCTTGGCGTGTCGCCAAGCACGTTAAATCAAACGCGATTGTTTATGCCAACGAATTTCAAACCGTCGGAGTCGGCGCCGGTCAAATGTCGCGGGTTGATTCGGTGAAAATCGGCGCGCAGCGCGCAGTCTTGCCTCTACAGGGAACGGTTTTGGCTTCCGACGCATTTTTCCCGTTCCGCGACGGAATTGACGAAGCCGCGAAAAGCGGCATCACGGCGATAATTCAACCCGGCGGTTCAATGCGCGACGAAGAAACAACTGCAGCCGCCGACGCACATAATCTGGCGATGGTCTTTACCGGGATCCGCCACTTCAAGCATTAATTTTTGCGGTAAATAAACAATAAAAAAACGCTGAGCTTAAATAAGCTCAGCGTTTTTTTATTGTGTTTTGAAACCTTACCTGACTAATTGCAGATTTTTGAGCTTTTCGCCGACGCCGCGATAAGCGACGTTGACGGCGTAAATCTCAGTAAATTGAGCAATCGCTTTATCCTTTTCCCCCGCTTTTTCGTAAGCTATTCCAAGCTCGAAACGCAGAGCCTGATATTCTTCATCGGAATGACCGGGCGCATCCAGCCCGCGTTGGTACCATTTGATTGCCAATTCGGGCATCCCTTTTTCAACAAAACAATGTCCGATTAAATTGCAGCATTGCAGATAACGCGGCGAACCGTCTCCGGCGGAAACTATTTTGGCGGCGTTTTGAAATTCTTCGACCGCATCGTCAAACAATCCCATTTCTTTGTAAGCCAAACCCAGATTATAGTGCGTTTCAAAATCGGCGGTTTGCTGCGTCTCCAAGCCGCTGACTTCCATATCCTCGCCGAATTCTTCAAATAAATCGGCGAAATTCGGATTGACGCCAGGTACATTGCCGTTTGTGTTCGCGGTTTTTTGCGCGGATTTACCGTTTAAATGAGCGGCGGTTTCATCATAATGATTTGCACCGTTTTGCCCGACGGCTGAGGGAGAAAAACCGACCGGGGGGAGTTTCTGTTCGACCACCGTTGGCTGCAATTTTTCGCGTCTAACGTCAATTTCGGAATGTTGTCCGAACTGAGCTTCGACTTGCAGCAGAGATTCGAGCGCTAAGTCGTTGTAGCCCTGCGAAATATAAAAATCAATGCTTTCCAGTTCCTGCGCGAGGTAATTTGTCGGATCGGGCTTTTCCTCAAACTCCACCGCAAATTGTCCGAAATCAGTGGCATTTTCGACTTCAGCCTGAGTTGTAAAATTGTTTTGTACCTGAAAATCCTCGTATTGCGCCGGAAATTCGGAGTTTTCGATTTGAACCGCCTGCTCCGAAAAACTCCAGGACGAATCATTTGTTTCTTCCGATGAGGAAAGGATTTGAAAGCTGTCTTGATCGTTTTCTTCGTTGAAGCCTGCGAATGACTCAAACGACGGAACAGTCTGGTCTGAATGAAACACAGCCGTTTCCTGCTCTTTGTCCTGCTCGATTTCGACTCCCAATTCGCGCAAACGCTCGGCGTATTTGGTTTCGTTGGGAAACAGCAAACGCAATTCGGAAAGCGCGTTTTTTTCTTCGTCTTCAAGCTCGTTTAAACGCGCGGCTTCGACGGTGCGCTCCAAAACTTCTTTCAATTGAAGCTCGTTGCGATTCCAGCTATGCAGTCGCGCCAGCAAATGCAAGGCTTTTATTTGTTCCGGGTCGCGCGTTAGAATTTCAGTCAACCAAAATTCCAAATCCGCTTCCTGATTGCCGGTCAGGAGAAATTCCGTGCAAAACTCAAGGGTGCGAAGCGCCGCCGCAAGCTCGCCGTTTTTCACATAAATCCTGGTTACGTCAAGCAGTTTCTTATAGCCCGATGGGTCTTTTTCAATCAAAGAAAGAAAGGCGTTTTCGGCGGCGGCTGCGTTTTCCAGTTCCAGGTGACATCTTCCGAGCAAAGAATAATATTGGGCTTCTCCTCTGGCTTCGCCCTGCGCGTTTTCCAGTTTTTCGACTGCTTCGTCCGGGAAACCGAGCGCGATGTGAGCGTCGGTTGCGCCCGCGAGAGCCGGTAAATAATCCGGGTTGATGCTCAAAGCCTGGGAAAATGCCGCAAGCGACTCTTCAAAGCGTTTTTTGGCAAGCAAGCTCGCGGCAGACTCCGTAAAGGCTTCAACCGCCTTTTCAAGCTGGTTTTCTTTGACGTAGTTTTCGGCGAGATTCAGCCGCGTCTGCACATCGCCCGGATCAAGATCGGCAATCTGATGCCAGATTTCCAGCGCGGGCAAACGGTCGCCTTTTTGCTGGTAAAAATCCGCCACCGAGAGAAAATGCGTTCGGGCTTCGGCAATCAAACCGAGAGTTTGATAAAGCGGGGCAAGACGCGCCGAAATCTTTATATCGTCGGGTTTGAGACGCGCGATTTTTTTGTACATCGCAATCGCTTTATGAGTAAAACCCTGCGTGTCGTAATATTCGGCGATTCGCTCGAAACATTTGATTGCCTCGTTTTTCGCCGAAACGCGAACGTATAAATCGCCGAGCGTGTTTAGCGTGTTGTAATCGCGCGGGTCGCGTTCGGCTAATTGAGTGTAGTCTCGGATTGCGGCTTGAATTTTCCCCTGGGCGAGATTTTTTTCCGCCGCTCGTCGTAATTTCTCTTTATCGAAGCTCATCGGAACGTTTAAAACTGGTTTTGTGGTTGAAGTAAATCGTTGAAACTGTGCGGTGTGCGGCGCGGATTTGAGGTTTGCGATTTTTAAAACTTGTGATGCTTTGTGCAGCCGCCCAAGTGCCGCGCAATTGGTATTTCCAAGCTATCACGCTCGCTCGGAAAGTGTCAACGATTCTTTATCAATTTTAATCATTTTTTAACAGCTTATTTTTTTGAATTCTCCAATTGTTTTTTGAGATATATTTAGACTGTTTTGATTAACTTTTCCAAAGGAATTAACCATAAGAAATATGGCAAAAGAAATTCTAATGTTTCGCAGCTTCAGCGTACTGCTCGCGTTGATTTTATTTGTTTTTTGTAACTTTCAGACGCTTAATGCCGCCTGGCGCGACCCGGTTCGGGCGCCGCGCGCAATGGTCGCTTCGCAGCACCGGCTCGCTTCGGAAATCGGCTCGGAAGTAATGAAAAAAGGCGGAAACGCGGTTGACGCGGCGATTGCGACGGCGTTTGCGCTCGCAGTCGTTTACCCTGAAGCCGGAAATTTGGGCGGCGGCGGTTTTATGTTGATTCGTTTTGCCGACGGGCGAACAGCCGCGATTGATTACCGCGAAATGGCTCCGGCTGCCGCGCATCGCAACGTTTTTGTTGATAAAAATGGAAAGTTAATTCGCGGCGAAGGTTCTTCGACGGTTGGTTACCGCGCTCCGGGAGTGCCCGGAACTACGGCGGGTTTGGAATTGGCTTTTAAAAAATACGGTTCGGGAAAAGTAACTTGGGCACAGCTCATTGAACCGGCTCGCAGACTTGCCGTGAACGGCTTCATTTTGAGCAAACGGCTGGCGGATTTATTTGTAGAATACAAAGGTGATCTCGAAAAATACGAAGACAGCCGCCGGATTTTCCTAAATAACGGAAATTTTTACAAGGAAGGCGACCGTTTGATTCAAACCGATTTAGCGGCGACTCTGGCTCGCATTCAACGCTTTGGCGCGAAAGGTTTTTACGAAGGCGAAACGGCGCGCCTTATCGCCGAAGATATGCAGCGTCACAACGGTTTAATGACGCTTGCGGATTTAAAAAATTATCGAGCAAAGGAGCGAGTTCCGCTACGCGGCAACTATCGCGGACACGAAATAATTTCGATGCCGCCGCCATCGTCCGGCGGCGTTGCGTTGTTTTCGATTTTGAACATTCTCGAAGGTTTCAATGTTAGACAGGCAGGCTGGGCTTCATCGGAAAAATATCATCTTTTAATCGAAGCGATGCGCCGCGCGTTCGCTGACCGCGCCGAATATCTCGGCGACCCGGATTTTGCAGATGTTCCGGTCGCGCGTTTGATTGATAAAAGCTACGCCGACCGCTGGCGCAGCACCATCAGTCTGGAAAAGGCTTCGAAAAGCTCCGACATTAAAGCCGGTTCGGTTGCCGCCAAAGAAGGAAGCGAAACGACGCACTTTACCATTGTTGATCCGCAAGGTAACGCGGTTGCAAACACCTATACGATCAACGATTTGTATGGCTCGGCAGTGACGGCAAAAGGCACGGGCGTTTTGTTGAATGACGAAATGGACGATTTTGCTGCGCGTCCGGGAACTCCGAATATGTTCGGTTTGATACAGGGAGAGCGTAACAAAGTCGAACCTCAAAAACGTCCGCTTTCAGCGATGACCCCGACATTCGTTTTGCGTCAAGACGGCTCACTTTGGTTCGCAGTGGGCGCTCGCGGCGGACCGCGAATAATAACGGCGGTGACGCAAATCTTGATTAATGTGATTGACCACGAAATGAATATCCAGCAGGCAATGGATGCTCCGCGCCTTCACCATCAATGGATGCCTGATGAAATCGCATTCGAGAAGTTTGGGATTTCCGCCGATACTCGCCGCAATCTCGAACGACTTGGGCATAAATTTGAAGAAAAACCACGTAATTTGGCTTCTGCAACCGGAATTATGATCGAAGAAAAAACCGGCGTCCGCTTAGGCGCGATAGATTCGCGAGGCGATGGTGAAGCAATCGGTTTTTAAATTTAGAAATCTTATTTTGATGAAAAGGACGAGTTTTACTCGTCCTTTTCTAATAATCGGGTTGTGCCTTCGGTAATGCTCGGCGGAACAAGCTCGCCGGTTTTGGCTTCGCGCCAACTCGTGCGCGGAGGCGTGTAAGCCGCGCTGGTCGGCGTAAAATTCGCAGCTTGGGGCGGCAAAGCGTTTTGTGCGTGTGGGGCGCTGACTTGATTTTGCGGGATAAAATTTTGCTGCTGCTGAACCGGCAATCTCGTTTTGTTTTTTTCGCTTTCAAAAAGCAGCGAAAACAGCATCATCAAAAGCCCGCCCATCGTTCCGATAATAGCGACGAAAGGAATAATCACTTCACCTGCGCGATCATCGTTGAAAATAATGGCAGTAATGGGAATAATGATAACTAAAAAAAGTAAAAACCAAATCAGACCAAAGAGAAAAACTTTGCGCCGCGTAAAAAACCTTTTTTTATCGTTGATTGCCGCAAGCTGCGGGAGAAATCCGCCGTTTGCCAGAATCTCGGAAACCAGACCGAGAGGAAAACCGCATCTAGAGCAAAATCTCATCTGTTCGGTCGCTTGCTGCTGACCGCAATTGGGACAAAACATTCTTTAAAACTCCGAAATTTTAGATTCAAGCCTTTTCCGCTTACGAAACCGCGCGGCGAGAAGTTCTGATTATAAGCGCAAACTGCGGAAAAGTCTTTTACTAAAAAATCAGCGCGGCGGTTTTTCATCCGAGAAAAATCGAAAAGTCGCAAATGCGCGCCCCTGAAAGTTTTCAGCTTGAGCCAGGGTTTCCAATAACAATTCAAAAATCGTTTTAAGCCGAACAGGCGCCGGAATTTCTTTTAATAAATCGCCGTCGGCGGCGAGCAAAGAAAAACCGCGATTTCTGATTGCTTCGACCTCGCCCAGATATTCAATTATTTTGTCGTTGTCGAAAAGAGCTTCAGGCAGAGTCCATTCAAACGAATCGTCCCAGAGCTTTGTCGTCAAACCGTTAAAAGTTTGTTCGACCGCGCCCGCGCTTCGCAAAATGTATTCGCCGCACGACGAAACCGGAAACAAATCGTTTGTTTCGCGCGGCTGCCAGTAAAGTTTTTCGAGCGGAATTTTTTGGACGAAAGCGCAAGAGCGGTCGTGCAGATGCACAAACCGCTCTTTTAAAATTTCCGTTAATTGCTTCATAAAATTAACCGCCGCCCGACTTTTTAAGTCTGACTTTAGCGGTTAATTTACTTTACTTTCCGCCCGGTTTCAATCACGCCCAGACCATAATTTTTGCCGTTCCAATTAACGCCGTTTTGAACGCGACCTTTGACGCCGATGCGTGTGCCCTTCGTCGGAACGCCGCCGTTTTGCGAAACAACCCAAATCGAGCCGCTTCCGTCATCAACTTTATAAATTCCGCCGCCCTGTCCGAGAACGCTGAATCCGTAAGCGTCGCTAACAGTTCCGACAAATCCGACTTCTTTGTTGTAATATTTGGAAGGATTGTTTTGAATCTTGCTGATCGAAGCCTCTTCGCACGCAGCCGCAAGAAAAGCGACGCTTAAAATCAATCCGAGTAATCCGGCTCTTATTTTCATTTCAACTTTCTCCTGTGTTTTATTTTTTGCCGGGAGAGCTTTTCGCTCTAGAAGATTCGTTTTTTATAAAAAAGTTTGCCTTTGCAAGCGAAATTTGCAAGACTGTCGCCGTTGAGCGACGAATTGTTTTCTCATTTTCCAATGTCGAATTTCGAAAAACCTTTGGAACAACAATCAAATTTTCGTTTTTGTTCGAGCATATCCGACGACGTTTGGCACCCGTCGGATGAATCTTCGGCTTACGAATGGTGGTATTTCGACGCCGTGGGCGACGACGGGCGCGACGCTCTGACAATCATTTTTCTAGACAATTTCATCTTTTCGCCGCGCTACAATAAGTCTTGCGCCAAAAAACCGACGAACAACGAACAACGAACAACGAACAAATTCCCCGCAATCGCTTTCACCTATTATCGCGACGGCAAGATTTTGTATCGCGCGATTAACGAATTTTCCGGGAAAGATTTTTCCGCGCGGACGGATTTTCCCGCCTGTCAAATCGGCGAGAGCCGTTTTGATTTTGAAGCCACGCCTTACGGAGTTCGTTATATTGTTAACGTCGAGGCAGTTTTGCGCGGCAATCGTCGGCTTTCGGCTTCGCTCGAATGGCTCGTCATCGAGCGCGATTTTTTGCCGCCGTCGCCGGAAACTAAACCGTCGCATTTCTGGAATCTGGCGGCGCCGCGCGCCGATGTAACCGGCAAAATCAGCGTTTTCGCCAAAAACGGAAACCGCCAAAATCAAATTCAATTTCGCGGCACGGGCTATCACGATCATAATCAGGATGCCCGCTGGCTGCCCTCGACAGTCTCACAATGGCAATGGGGACGCGCGCATTTTGCTGAGGCGACAGCCGTTTTTTATCGTTATTGCGAAAAAAATTGCGCTGAGAGCTTAACGAAATTATTTTTGATTCGTGAAAACGATTTCGCCGTGTTTTCGCCGTCTTACGCCGAAAACGCGAAACGCAGAAACGTTTTCGGCGTGAAATATCCGAAACAGTTGGACTTTTTAACGGAAAAAGACGTTTTGTTTTCGGTCAAACAAGCGCGTGTGATTGACGCCAGTTTTTTTTACCTCAGATTTTTAAGCGAGATGGAGCTTGATTTGGGCGATGGGGAAAAACACAAAACCGTCGGAATCACCGAACATCTCGCGCCCCGGAGTTTGGGCTGGCGTCCCCTGGATTGGCTCGTAAATATGCGAATCGGCAGAAACGGACGCGGAGCGTTTCTGCCTTAAAGATTTTTTTTGAAATGAATTATGCGTGCAACTTCTTCATATCCGACGCCGAGATGCGCCGAACGACTGATTGAATTTTCAAACTCGCAATCCGAAGCCATTTCGAGACAGCCAAGCCGACGCGCCCAATTTTCCGCCGCTTCTACAAGCTGCCGACCGACCGCGCCGCGCCGATAATTTTCCTTAACAAACCAGCCTTCGATGTAACCGACAGGCGCGTTTTTACAGCTTTCGACGTATTCGTATCGCAAACTGGCTTCGAGAAAACCGATTATTCCTCCGTCATCCGTTTCCGCCAGAAAGATTTGCAATTTGTCCCCGTTGGATAAAACGTGTTCGAGTTCGCCGCTAATTTCGTCATCCGTTACGTGTGACCACAACTTTTTTCGCAGCGTTGACCAATCGCTTAAATCTTCCGATTGAATTGTTCTGATTTTCATCGCAGATTATGGAATTAAAACAATTTTTCCGAGATGATTGTTTTCCAGAACGGCTCGATGCGCTTTCGCGGCTTCGGCGAGCGGAAAGGTTTCGGCAACTACGGGTTTGAGATAACCTTCGGCTAAACCTCGCCCGATTCCGGCGTGAATCTCCGCCATTTGCGCGGGCGGCGCGTTAAAAAGCGACATTCCCAAAATTCCAGCGTCTTTGGTCATTGCCGCGCGCGGATTAAATTCCAGAGCGCCGCGATTTCCGATGACGACGATTCTACCGTACATCGCCAAAACATCGAAATCCTTTTGCAGATTAATGTTGGCAAGCATTTCCAAAATGATGTTGACGCCGCGATTATCGGTTATTTTTAAAATTTCTTCGAGATAATTTTCGGCTTTGTGGTCGAAAACAAAATCCGCGCCTTCATTCATAACGAGATTTCTGCCAGCCTCGCTGCCCGCCGTCCCGATGATTTTCAAACCGGCGTGTCTCGCCAACTGCACAGCCGCAATTCCTACTCCGCCCGAAGCGCCGTGAATCAAAATCGTTTCTCCGGCTTTTGCTCCGGCGCGTTGGAAAAGCCCGCGAAAAGCAGTCGCGTAAGGCACAAAAACGCCCGCGCCCTGTTCAAATGAAACGGTTTCAGGGAGCGGAAAAACCTGATTTTCCTCGGAAAGACAAAATTCGGCGTAAGCGCCCGAAAAAGTTCCGGCAACATAAATTCGGTCGCCGATTTTGACTTTTTCAACCGCTTCGCCAATTGCTTCAACAATTCCGGCGGCATCCGAACCCGGCGTGTAGGGCAAATTAGGTTTGCGAGCATAAGCTCCGGCGCGAATATAAGTATCAACCGGATTGACTCCGGCGGCTTTCACCCGCACCAAAACTTGTCCCGCCGCCGGTTTCAACTCGTCAACATCTTCCAGCCGCATCACATCCGGCTCGCCAAACTTGTGAACCCTGATTGCTTTCATCGGTTTGTTCGTCGTTCGTTGATCGTCGTTCGTTGATAATTGCTTTTTGCAACGAACAACGAACGACGATCAACGAACAAACCATTAAACGTATTTTTCAATCAATCTGGCGATTGCATCGCGGCTGACCGCGCCGACGACGCGCTCTTGTTCCTGACCGCCTTTGAACAAAATCAGCGTCGGGATTCCCTTGATTCCGAAACGCGAAGGCGTGTCCATATTGTTGTCCACGTCCATTTTGAAAACTTTGGCTTTACCGTTAAATTGTTCGGCGACCGCTTCGACCGACGGGGCAATCATCCGGCAAGGTCCGCACCAAGCCGCCCAAAAATCAACCAAAACCGGCTGGTCTGACGACAACACATTGTTTTGGAATTCCGTATCATTTACTTCATTAACAAATCCTGCCATTTTTATTTTTTCTCCTTTAAAAATTAGTCCTTTTGTATTTTTTTACCACGAAAACGCGGCAAATTCATTTTAATTCAAAAATTGTCGCTCTTGCGGAACGATTGAAACATTCATTTTTTCCGTACCGCGCAGAATGGTTAACCATTCGCGTTTGCCGACTCGCTCTTCGGTTAAGAGACGATGCAGCTCGTCAATTCCGGCAATCGCAGTGTCGGCGAATGCGACAACTATATCGCCTTCTTTCAATCCGGCTTGATACGCCGGGCTGTCCTTTTCAAACGAAACGACCAAAATTCCAGTTTCGTTAGGCAAATTGTAATGCTTAAAAAGCTTGCGCGAAATCGGCACGTTTTGTCCCGCAAAACCGATGTAACTTCTCCTGATTCTGCCGTCACGAATCAGACGCGCGGCGACAAATTTCGCCGTGTCAACCGCGACCGCAAAACAAATTCCCTGCGCCGGAAGAATAATCGCCGTATTGACTCCGATCACCGCCCCGCGCGAATTAACGAGCGGACCGCCGGAATTTCCCGGATTTAAAGCTGCGTCGGTTTGAATAATATCGTCAATCAAACGACCTGAATTTGAGCGCAAACTGCGACCGAGCGCGCTGACGATTCCAGCCGTTACGGTGCTTTGAAAACCGTAAGGATTTCCGACCGCGATTGCCATTTGCCCGACTTTCAGATTGCTCGAAGAACCAAGTGGAAGCGCTCGAAGATTCGGCGCGTTAATGCGAATGACGGCTAAATCCGTATCCGGGTCTTCGCCGACAAGATTTGCCTCACAGCGATTTCCGTCGTGCAATATTACGGTCAGCTTTTTCGCTTTGTGGACGACGTGGCTGTTGGTCAAAATAAAACCGTCGGGCGTAAAAATAAATCCCGAACCGCTTCCGCCTTGCGTTTGCTGACGCCCGCGAAAATTCCCGGCTTGTTCGACCTCGATTCTTACCACCGATGGGCTGACTTTTTCCGCCACTGAAACAACGGCGTTTGAATAAGCGTCGAGAATCTCGTCTTCGGAAACGAGCGCGTCATCGAAATTTTCCGTTTTGAAATCAGGTGACGCCGTAATTTCAAAATCATCGTTTAATAAAAATTCAACCCTGCTTGTCATAATCCTAATTGTAACTTTTTTGATTACAGAACAAAAATAAAAGTTGCCAATGGCACGCTGCGTGCAATAGATTGGCTGGTGTTTAATCACTGAAACAAAATCATACAGGGAGAAATTTCAATGACTGACAAAGAAACGCAATTTCGCGCGGACGAAAGCAACACAATCAAAGACCCGGATGATTGGACTACGGGCGACGAGCCGATGACCGGAGCGCAACGCTCGTATTTAAAAACTTTGAGCGAAGAAGCCAAAGAGGAATTTGACGAAAACCTCTCAAAAGCCGAAGCCTCAAAGCGAATTGACGAGCTGCAAGAGAAAACCGGGCGCGGCGCATCTGCCGGAAAATAGAAATTAACCACAGATGCACACGGATAAACACAGATTTTATTTTGATTTTATCTGAGTTCATCTGTGTGCATCTGTGGTTACATTTATTGTTTTAAGCTCGCTTTTAAATTTATCTGAGTTCCGGCGAGAGCTTTGGAAACCGGGCAGCCTTCTTTTGCGGCGTTGGCGATTTCCTGAAATTTTGCGTCGTCAATTTCGGGTATTTCCGCTTCGGTCGTTAAATCAATGCTGGTAATGGCGAATCCCGCGTCTTGTTTGTCAAAACGGACGGCGGCTTTGGTGTAAATCAAAGTCGGTGTAAAACCGGCTTTTCCGAGCGCCGCTGACAAAGCCATCGAAAAACATCCGGCGTGAGCCGCGCCGATCAATTCTTCCGGGTTTGTGCCGGGCTGGTCGCCCATTCGCGTCTTGAAAGAGTACGCTCCCTCAAACGCGCCGCTTCCCAATTTCATTTGTCCCTCGCCCTCGGTTATCGAACCGTTCCAACGAGCTTCCGCATTTCTAACTGGCATAAAATTTTATTTTTCCTTTCTTTATTTAAGTATTGATTGTTTTCATATCCGTCAGCGCATTTTTATTTCAGCGCGATTTGCCGGATTTGTTTTTATTCAATTGTCAGCACGACCTTGCCGGTCGTTTTTCTGCCTTCGACGGCGCGATGCGCTTCCGCCGCTTGTTCGAGCGGAAATTCCGTGACCGAAACTTTTAAGTTTCCGCCAGCGACGCTTTGCATCAATTCTGCGCCGAATCGGGAGATGTTTTCGGGCGTTTCAAGATTTAAATTGTAGCCTTTGACCGTTTGCATTTTGCCGAGCAGCGACAAAGCCGAAATCTCGAAATCTTCAGCGCTCGCCGCGCCGTAAACAATCATCGTTCCTTTCATCGCCAAACACTCAAAATTGCGCCGCCCGATTTCGCCTCCGACCATTTCGATAATCAAATCCGCGCCTTTGCCGCCGGTCGCCTGCAAAACCTGTTTCGTCCAATCGGCTTCGGTGTAGTTGATTCCCGCGTCGGCTCCGAGATTCGCCACTTTTTCGAGCTTTTCCGGCGATGAGGCAGTTCCCAAAACGCGAGCGCCGCGCTGTTTAGCCAATTGCACGAGCAGCGAACCGACGCCGCCCGCCGCGCCGTGAATTAAAATTGATTGCCCGGCTCGCAAATCCTGAAGAAGCGCCAGCGCCGTTAACCCTTGCACGAGCAAAGCGGTCGCTTCGCCAAAATCCAACTCATCGGGAATCGGGACAATTTGAATCGCTGAAGCGACAATATATTCGGCGTAACCGCCGCCGCGCATCATCGCCGCAACACGCTGTCCGGTTTGCAGATTCGTCACTCCGTCGCCGACAATTTCAATCGTTCCGGCGGCTTCAAAACCGGGAACGAACGGCAGCGGCGGACGAAAGAAATATTTCCCTTTTCGCAGCATTATGTCTGCGAAATTAATTCCGGCAGCGGCGGTTTTGATTAAAACTTCGCCCGCACCGGGCTGCGGCGTTTCGATTTCGTCAACCCGCAAATTTTCCGCGCCGCCAAATTCGTGAAACCTGATTGCTTTCATTTTTGCCTCCTGAAATTTTCCAAATTATTCATTTATTAACCGCTTTTTCGCGCATACTCGGCAAGCGTTATTGTTGGTTTTCCCAGTTCCTGCCAGGTTTTTTCAGATGTAAACTGCTCGTCGTAATCGTTTAATGCTTCAATAATTTTCGCGGTATTAGCCATTTTACGATTTAATAATCCCGCCGCTTTTAAAACGAAAAGCGGCGTTTTGGAAATCTTCAGTTTTTCTCGCCCATAGTTTTCGGCGAAAACCTTGGCAGCTTCATCAGCGGTAAACGCTTCGAGTCCCTGTACGTCGTATTCGCGGTTTTCGTCCGATAAAATCCGAAAAGATTTGGCGACCTGTTTGCCATAATCGGCTCCGGCGATGAAATACATCGGAAATTTCGATTCGCCCGCAAGCATCAGTTTATTTCCCTGCCGGTAACCGCCCGCAAAATTCTCCATAAAAGAAGACGGGTAAAAAATCGTATAAGGAACGCCGCTTTGCTTGATCATTTCGACAGCCTGGTTTTTGACATCGAACGCCCACCAATGAAAATTGTTCTCGCCCTGATGTCGTTTCACTATTGACGAAAGATAACCGATTCGCCGCACATTTGCGGCTTTTGCGACTTCCAAAACAGTTTTCAAACCTTCGCGTTCGGGCTGAAAATCGGTCGGCGCAGATTCGGGCGGAACCGATAAATTCAAATAAACGCCATCCGCCGTTTCGAGCGCACGCTCAACGTCCTGCTTATTTTGCAAATCGCCTTGCAAAAACTTTACTTCAACGGGCAAACCGGCACGCGCTTTTTCCGGCGAACGAACCAGAGCCGTAACTTCAAATCCTGCGTTTACCAATTCTCGAACGACAGGTTTTCCCAGCATTCCCGTAGCACCGAAGACCGTAATTTTCCGCATTTTCTCCTCTTCTCGATTTTTGAATTTGCCTTAGGCTGCCGGCTCAATTCGATATTTGCCGGTTAGGCGGCGACGCCGGCGGCTTTGTTTTTCAAAAATTCTGCGACGATTTCATAAGAACGCAGGCGCGCCTGATGATCGAAAATCATCGCGTTAATCATCAATTCATCTGCTTTCGTCGCTTCTAAAATTCTTTCCAATTGGGCTTCAACCGTCGCTCGGCTGCCGATGATCGAACCGCCGAGCCTTGATTCGACAATCGCTTTTTCCTGCGGCGACCATAATTCGTCCATATTTTCCACCGGCGGATGAAGCTGTCCGGGCGTCCCGCGAATCAGTCGCAGAAAAGATTGAAACTGTGAACTTGCCAAAAACCACGCTTCTTCGTCGGTTTCGGCGGCAATAACATTAATGGCAAGCATTGCTAATGGATTTTGGAGTTCATCCGAAGGCTCGAAGGCATTTCGATAAATCCCCAGCGCGGGCAAAATGTATTCGGGCGAAAAATGCCCGGCAAATGCGAATGGCAAACCCGATTCTCCGGCAAGCCGCGCGCTGAAATCGCTCGAACCGAGCAGCCAAATCGGGATTTGCAGCCCTGCGCCCGGAACGGCTCTAACTCTTTGTCCTTCAATCGGCTCGCGGAGAAAAAATCTCAATTCTTCAAGCTGCTCTGGAAAATCATCCGCGCCGTCCAATTTTCGGCGCAAAGCGCGCATTGTTGGTTGGTCTGTTCCCGGCGCGCGCCCCAAACCCAGATCAATTCGTCCGGGAAACAGCGATTCAAGCGTTCCGAATTGTTCGGCGATGACGAGCGGCGCGTGATTCGGCAGCATAATTCCGCCCGCGCCGACGCGGATATTTGAAGTCCCGTTTGCCACATAACCGATCACAACCGCAGTCGCCGCGCTCGCAATCCCGGTCATATTATGATGTTCAGCCAGCCAAAATCGCTTGTAACCGAGTTTTTCGGCGTGGCGCGCCAAATCGAGCGAATTATGCAGCGCATCAGCGGGCTTTGCGCCCGCGACAATCGGCGCTAAATCCAAAACCGAAAAGGAAACATCTTCAAAACCGTTCATAATTCCTCTTTTATTTAGCGGCTTTTAACCTTTCCACTTGATGCGCGCTTTGCGGCTCGGAGATTTCAATAGCTCGCCCGTATTGTTTCGGCACGTAATCAATCGCCGCGCCAAGTTCCTTCGCCGCGCGAAACGGAAAATATGGATCGCGCAGAAACTCACGCGCCAGCAATACCGCGTCCGCCTCACCGTTTTGCAAAATCTCTTCGGCTTGTCGCGGTTCGGTTATCATTCCGACTGCGGCGGTTGCCATTTCGGCTTGGCGGCGGATTTCGCGGGCAAACGGAACTTGATAACCCGGCGCAACCGGAATTATCGCCCGCGGAACATTTCCGCCCGTCGAGACGTCAATCAAATCAATTCCGATTGTCTTGAGAAGTTTTGAAAACTCAATTGATTGCTCCAAATCCCAGCCGCCCTCAGTCCAATCGGTCGCCGAAATGCGAACAAAAACCGGCAAATTCTCCGGCACGGCTTCGCGCACCTGACGCGCGGTTTCGAGCGGAAACCGGACGCGATTTTTAAAACTTCCGCCATACTCATCCGTGCGCTTGTTTGAAAGCGGCGATAAGAATTCGTGAAAAAGATAACCGTGCGCGGCGTGAATTTCGATTACTTCAAAACCCGCATCAACCGAGCGTTTTGCCGCCGTGACAAAATCGCTGGCGGCTTTTTCAATATCAGCTTTCGTCATTTCGCGCGGATGCGGATAATCTCCGGCAAAAGCAAGCGCGCTCGGCGCAATTACCTGCCAGCCTCGATTATTTTCATCCACGCCTTTGCCCCCGTTCCAGGGTTCAGCCGTTGAAGCCTTCCGCCCGGCGTGCGCGATTTGAATTCCGGCAATTGCGCCTTGGCTTTTAATAAATTTTGTAATTCGCGAATAGGCATCGGAATGCGCATCAGACCAGATTCCGGCATCGGACGGCGAAATTCTGCCTTCGGGCGAAACAGCGGTCGCTTCCATAATCACCAGCCCCGCACCGCCGACCGCGCGGCTGCCGAGATGAACCAGATGCCAATCGGTCGGCATTCCGTCTTCGCTCGAATACTGGCACATCGGCGAAACCCAGATGCGATTGCGGAATTTGACTTCTCTTAATTTGAGAGGCTCAAATAATTTGCTCATACTTCCCTTGCTCGTCTTTGATTCCTTCAAGTTTGTCCCGTCCAGCTTTCATCCGCAGCTTCGCGCCAGCGATTGCGAATTGCGTCAAATTCTTCGCTTATTAAATTTCCTTTTGCCGCCTGTGCAGCGTTTTCCTGCCAGCGCCCGGGTTTCGTAGTGCCGACGATTGCGGTTGAAACGCCGGGAATCGAAAGCGTAAATCTGAGAGAGGTGCCGATTGAATTGGTTAAATCCTGTTCTTTAATAAATTCGTATTGCAGTTTTTGCAGACGTTTCCAGTATTCGTGATGATAAGAACTCGGCGGTAATTCCGAGTGTTTCCAAGCCGCGTTGGCAACCGGGCGTTTGGCAATAATGCCCATTCGTTTTTCCGCCGCCAGAGGAATCGTTAACTCAATTGCTTCCTGGTCGGCAATGCTAACGGAAGTTTGCAAAGCGTCGAAAACGTTCATTTCAATCGCAAATTTCGCATCCTGCGAATCGCCCGAATAACCGACATAGCGCGTGTAACCGAGTTCTACGGCGCGCTGCAAGCCTTCGACCGCTTCGCCGCGTCTCAAAATCTCCTCGTCGCAGCTATGAAGCTGCACTAAATCGAGATAATCGGTTTTTAAATTTTTCAAGCTCTGTCGAACGGTTTCCAACACGCCGTTTTTCGACCAATCATAACGGGTAAATCCTTCGAGCGCCCCGCATTTGGTAAATAAATTAAACTCTTTGCGACGGTGTCCGACCCCATTGCCGATCATCTGCTCGCTCGTCCAATAAGCCGCCGCCGTGTCAATCGTATTCAAACCGGCATCCAGAGCCTCGTTTAAAAGCTGCGTGACTGTTTCCTGCGTTGCTCCTTCATTGCCGATTTCAGCGCCGCCGAAGCCTAAAACAGTCGTTTCCAATTCGGTTTTTCCAAATTTTCTTTTTTCCATTT
>DASVQU010000077.1:0-8781 GCA_036388995.1 Pyrinomonadaceae bacterium
TTACCTGGCAGACAATCGTAGATGCGAATCCTGATGCCGTTATAATCGGTGGATTTGGTTTAAATCAAGGAAGCGGAAATCCCGCTCTAACTACCGCTTCTGATGCGCTTTACATTGGTTACGGTACGGGCGAAAATGCCGAATGCTATACTTATAACTTTGAACCATACCGCACCGCAACAACTCAGGAAGGTTGCAAAAATGGCGGTTGGAAGACTTTAAAACGTGCTGACGGTTCTTCATTCAAGAATCAAGGCGACTGCATTCAGTATGTTAATACTGGCAAATAGTTAATAGATGAAAAATAAAAAAGGCGCGGGCATATAAATTGTCTGCGCCTTTTTTATTTTTCTTGAAAAAACGCTTGAATCACCACAGTTTTCACTGAAAAGACAGCCGGATAATTAGCTCTGCAAATTTCAAATCCGATTAAGCTAAAAGTTAATGCTTTGATTATTTTTTTTCTGCCGCTAAAATCAATTTTATAATTACAAGAGGAGTAGAAACAGATGAAACCGACAAAAGGATATGCAGTTCAGGGACCGGAATCGAAATTTGAGCCTTTTAATTTTGAACGCAGAGAATTAGGAGCGCGCGATGTGCTGATCGAAATTTTATATTGCGGCATTTGCCATTCCGATATTCATCAGGCGAGAAACGAATGGGGAAATTCCGTTTATCCGATGGTTCCCGGTCACGAAATTATTGGTCGCGTGGCGCAGGTGGGCGCGGAAGTTTCCAAATTCAATGTAGGCGATGTTGCCGGAGTCGGCTGTTTTGTGGATTCGTGTCGAACGTGCGAAAACTGCAATGACGGCTTTGAACAGTATTGCCTCAAGCATTTGGTTCAGACTTACAACGGCACGGAAATGGACGAAAAAACACTGACTTTCGGCGGTTATTCCGCGCAAATTGTGGTTGATGAAGACTACACGCTCAAGATTTCCGCCAAAGAAAATCTCGCCAATATCGCGCCGCTGCTCTGCGCCGGAATTACGACTTATTCGCCGCTCAAACGTTTTAACGTTCGCGCCGGGCAGAAAGTCGGGATCGTCGGCTTGGGCGGTCTCGGACATATCGGCGTCAAGCTCGCCGTTTCGATGGGTGCCGACGTGACCGTTTTCAGCACTTCGCCCTCAAAAGAACAAGATGCGCGAAATCTCGGAGCGCACAATTTTGTGGTGACAAAAAACCCCGAAAATATGGCTCCTCTAATCGGTAAATTTGATTTCATTCTCGACTGCGTTTCCGCGCCGCACGATCTGAATATGTATCTCAATCTGCTCCGTCGCGACGGTGCAATGGTGCTGGTCGGCGCGCCGGATAAACCCGCTGAAGTCTATGCTTTTTCGCTGATTACAAATCAGCGAACGCTTGCGGGTTCATTGATCGGCGGCATTCGGGAAACACAGGAAATGCTTGATTACTGCGCTAAAAATAATATTACTTCAGATGTCGAAATAATTCCCATACAACGAATCGAAGAAGCTTACGAGCGAACAATCAAAGCCGATGTGCGCTATCGTTTTGTGATTGATATGCAATCGCTTGCGTAAAAGATTCAATCTCAGTTGCCGAGGGCTTTGGACGAAAATTATTGACGGGATTGATTAAAAGATGACGAAATACGTAGCTTTTCTGCGAGGAATCAATGTCGGCGGTCGCACTTCGATAAAGATGGAGACATTGCGGGAAGTTTTCGCTTCGCTCGGATTTCAAAATATCAAAACTTATATTCAAAGCGGAAACGTGATTTTTGAAACCGCTGAAGCTGATGGCGATAAACTCGCCGCAGAAATCGAATCCGCAGTTGAAAAAGAATTTTTCAAAACAAACGTGATGGTGCGTTCCGCCGAAGAGATCGAGGAAGCAATCAAAAACAATCCGTTTGCCGACGAAGAATTCGACGAAAAGCTTTTTCACCTCGTCTTTTTGTCCGAAAAATTGTCGGACGAAAAAGCCGAAATGCTTTTATCAAACAACCGCGATACGGAAAAATTCGCCGTCAGAAACCGCGAAGTTTACTGCCTTTTGCGCGACGGCGTAGCTGACAGTTTGTTGGGCAAAAAATATATTGACAACAAACTGAAAACTCCTGCGACGGCGCGCAATTGGCGAACTGTCAATAAAATTTTAGAATTCTGATAAGAGGATTTTATTATGCCAATTCAGAGACCTTTTAATTTAAATCAATGGATTAACGAGCATCGTCATTTATTGAAACCGCCGGTCGGAAATCAATGCGCTTATGACGCCGATGATTTTATCGTGATGGTCGTCGGCGGTCCGAATTCCCGGAAAGATTATCACTGGGACGAAGGCGAGGAATTTTTCTATCAGCTCGAAGGCGATATTACCGTCAAAATCCAGGAAGACGGCAAAGCCGTTGACGTGCCGGTTCGAGAAGGCGAGATTTTCCTGCTCCCGCCGCGCGTCCCGCACAATCCGGTGCGCGGAGCGAACACAGTCGGTTTGGTGATTGAACGAAAGCGGCGCGAAGGCGAAAAGGACGGACTGCTGTGGTTTTGCGAAAATTGCAACGAGAAGCTTTACGAGGAATATTTTCAACTTGAAGACATCACGACGCAGTTTCAAGGCGTTTTCAAGCGCTTTTACGGCAACGAAAATTTGCGAACCTGCAAACATTGCGAAACTATAATGCAACCGCCGCCGGTTGTAAGTTAGATAAAATATCTGAGCAATCAGGAAACGAAAAAGAGACTGTTCAAAGTTTTTTAGTTTTTGAACAGTCTCTTGATTTTGAAAACGCGAATTGAGTTTTAATCTAACTTTAAAACTTATTCCAGAAGCCATCCACGTCCTGAGAATTCCAGTAGACTATCAAGTGCCCCTGATCAATAAATGCGTGATTGAGAATATGATCAACATCGCCGCTCGGTGACGAACGCAAGATGGTCCAGCCGTAACCGTCATTAATGTTATCGTTGTCATCGTGAATCAAATTTTGATAAGTTTGACCGGCAATAAACCCGAAATTGGTAAACCCCATTTCGTTAGCAATTTGAGTAATGTGTTCGGGAGTTTGTCCGATTGCCGCGGCTGATGCCGCAAAGGCTGCTTTGGATTTCGCAATTAACGTGTCTATGTCGGCATTACTGTTGGTAAGCGCCGCAGTTACAGCATCCTGACCAATATTAAAGGCAGAGCTGACGGCATCTTTCCAGGCATCCGCATCGTCGCCTTCCGATACGATTACCATCGCAATATCGCCTATTTCCTCGATGCCGTCCAAAACGACTTTAAACCATTGGGCAAAATCAACGACCCAATTGCTGGGCACATAAACTGAATTTTGTCCGCCCCCCGGATTATTATTTGGTTCACAACTCCAACATCTTGGTCTGCCGTCGTGCCAGGGCGCATCGCCGCATCCCATGTGATATACGCCGAACCATTGAGCTTCGTTGTCGAAGTTACGAAAATGAAATTGCCAATTACTGTCACTCATATTACTCAAATCTCCTTTAATACTGAATTTCTAAATTCAGTGGTCAATGCGACTCCCGGAGTCGCGGCTAATGAATAGGGTGTATCGTCAATTGTGTTTTTTTTACAAAACAGCTATCACGAAAGACCATTTGCAACTTTTCCTGTATGAAAAAAACCAAATTGCAAAAGCGGTGAAATTTAAGATTACGTATTCTTTGATTGCCTATGAACCCGGCAAATCCATAACAGCCTTAAAAGAACGAGAACTCGAACACAATATTTGAAGCTGTGATTATTGACACGCAATTTGCGGATTATGCAACATTTAGCAGATATAAATCAAATATTCTTTTATAAATTTTAGCTATCATAATTTCAAAGTCTTTTTCCAATTTTATTACTAGCCGGACATTTTTTGCCTCCATATACATAAACGAGAAAATAAAATGAAAACTGTCATCATTATCTTTCTATTTTTGTTTTTAATGTAGTTATTTGCAGACCTCGAAAAACTTGCTGCTTTAAATAAGTTTTACGACACACTAGAATCGTTGGAGTCGCGCGCAGTATTTTCTGTAAAAACCGGACAGCGTGACGAATAATCGAAATTTGATAAAATTAAGGCTTCACTGATTAAATGAAAGAGCTTGCTGAAAGAGCAAAAGATTAATCGGAATGGCGAAAGAGGCTCGGAAGCGCGGCGCAGCTTTTCTGAAAGGCGGTTCGGAAAATCAGGTTGTGCATCGCACATTTGCGCGAATGGCAATGCGTCAACCCGACGACGAGCTTTACGTTTCCGGGCGCGCGTTTAGACATCTCGCCGAATTGCGGGGAAAAAATCCGCGCGAGATTGTCAGAAACTTGCCCGAAGCGGCTTGGAATTATGAGCCGTAACAATGACGAATGAGTCTGAAATAATTTATCGAGTTAATCCGGCGATCACAAACGACGACTTGAACCTACTGTTTGCCGATTCCTGGCAAAATCATCAGCCGACGGATTTTCGTCCGGTTCTCGAACGCAGTTTGACGTTTGTCTGCGCTTATCATTCGGAGCGTTTGATTGGTTTTGTTTATCTGGCTTGGGACGGCGGAACTCACGCTTTTGTTTTGGATACGACGGTTCATCCCGAATTCAGGCGATGCGGCGTCGGGACAAAGTTAATGGAACACGCGGCAATTGCGGCAAAGAAACGCGGGATTGAATGGATTCACGTTGATTACGAGCCGCATTTGCAAGATTTTTACGCCCGATGCGGTTTCAAAAATACAACGGCGGGTTTGATAAATTTGCAGCGCGAAAACAGCAAATATTTTTACGCTCCGACATTAAAAGATGCTGAAAATTGACGTTCACACGCATATTTTGCCGAAGGAAATTCCGGCTTGGAAAGAGCGATTCGGCTACGGCGGTTTTATCCGGCTCGAACATCACAAACCGTGCTGCGCCAGAATGCTCAAAGACGACGGCAAGTTTTTCCGCGAAATTGACGAAAACACCTGGAGCGCGGAAAAAAGACTTGAGGAATGTCAACAATTCGGCGTTTCAGTGCAGGTGCTTTCAACCGTTCCGGTGATGTTCAGCTATTGGGCGCAAGCGGCGGACGCGGCGGAAATCGCCGGTTTTTTGAATGACGATATCGCAAAAATCGTCGAGAAGCATCCGAAACGTTTCATCGGTCTGGGAACCGTCCCGATGCAGGACGCGCGGCTTGCCGTTAAAGAGCTTGAAAGATGCAGACAAATCGGCTTGGTCGGCGTGCAAATTGGATCAAACGTCAATCAATTAAACCTCGGAGAACCTCAGTTTTTTGATTTTTTTAAAGCGTGCGAAGAATTGGAAATGGCGGTTTTCGTTCATCCGTGGGATATGATGGGCGAGCGAGAGATGCAGAAATACTGGCTGCCGTGGCTCGTCGGAATGCCCGCGGAAACTTCGCGGGCGATTTGTTCGCTGATTTTTTCCGGGACGCTGGAAAAATGCAAAAATCTGCGAATCTGTTTCGCGCACGGCGGCGGCTCGTTTCCGGCGACAATCGGCAGAATCGAACATGGTTTTTTAGTTCGCCCGGATTTGTGCGCCGCCGATAATCAATGCAATCCGCGCGATTATCTGGGGAAAATCTGGTTCGATTCACTCGTTCACGATGCAGCGATGCTCGATTATTTGGTTAAATTAGCGGGCGCGGACAAAGTTGCTCTCGGCACCGATTATCCGTTTCCGCTCGGCGAATTAGAGCCGGGAAAATTGATTGAGTCAATGCCGTTTGGTGAGGAAACGAAAGCCAAACTATTGCACGGAGCGGCGCTGGAATGGCTGAATTTAGATAAGGTTTTATTTGTTTAGCTTGCGCGATACCTACAATGCAACGAAAGTGAATCCATGAAAAATGTAATTTTGCCGATTCTTCTGTTTTTTGCCTGCGGTTTTATTTTAGTATTTGATGCTTCAGCGCATCCGTCGTGGGCTATTGCGGTTGACGCTCAAAATCGGATTTATGTCAGCGACCTCGAAAAGGTTTGGAAAATTGACGCGGAAGGAAGAGTCTCGATTTTCGCCGAAAAGCACACACATGAATTGACGTTTGACCGAGACGGAAATCTATTGGGCGAAGAGATGCATTACGAACCGTCAACGCAAAAATTTTCGGCTTCGTTATGGCGCATCACGCCGCAGGGCGAATTTTCATACATACTTGCGCGGACTGAAACTCCGCCGAAAGGCATCAGCAACTGGAAAAACGAGGCTGGAGCTGCCTTTTATTTCGGTCAAACCGAGACACAGCCTAAAGAGTTTTATTTGCTGAAAAGAAACCCGAACGGAACTATCAAAGTTTTGTTCGGCGATGAGCGAAAAGCATTGGCAGAACGGCAAATTGTTCCATACAGCTTTGGCGGAATGAGCTTTGCAGCGGACGGCGCGCTGTATTTTAAAAACTCCGAATCAATTTGGAAAGCCGCCCCCGACGATAAAATCTCCATTGTTGCGGACAAACAAAAGCTTTCGGCAGTCTCGCCTAATCCGATGCTGTTCGGTTTGACGGTTGACGCTGAAAATAACGTTTTTACGGCTGATTACAACGGCAAAGCGATTATTAAAATTGCGCCCGACAAAAAGATTTCAATTTTTCATCAATCCGAAAAAGATTGGACGCCAACCGGAGTTTACGCGCGAAACAAAAATCTTTACGTTTTGGAAAACAAAAATCTGCCGCCCGGTTCAAAGCCGGTTATTCGGGTGCGGAAAATAGCGCCGGATGGAAAAGCTGCGACAGTGGCGACAATCGGAGATGCTCAAACAAATGTGCCGGTAAATTCAAATCAAAACAGCTCAATTTCCTCCAATCAAAATCAATCGAGCAATAAAACGTGCGCGGCGGTTGGATTGGCTTTCGCCGCGGGTTTGATTTCAAGTGAAATTTGCCGCCTGCGTTTCACTTAGCCAGATTTTGGCGGCGTCGAACAATGCGAGTGATGAATCTTGATTTGAATGTTCAAGCGGGATTGAATTTATAACTTTTGCGGCTGTCTTTTCGATTTCCCGGTTCTCGATAAATTCGACCAAATCGTTGTTGATTGATTTTATAAAGCTAAAAAAAGCGAGCTGCGGCTTGATAAATCTCAGATGCCGCTCGAAATTCTTTCTCGTCCGTGAAGCGTCGCTGATTTTTCTTTTTTGCAAATCGTCATTATTAGCGGTCAAGATAAAATATTTGTCGGGAAAAGCAATTTTACTAACAGCCAGTTTTTCCCGATAAAAATCGGCGATTGTTTCCAACGGCTGCAAAACATCAAAATTATACGCCCAGTTATACCAGAGCGGTTGAAACGGATCACCGTCAAGAATTACGATTTGATAATTTTTTGAGGCTTTGACCGCCAATTCCCACCTCTCGACTTGTTTTTCAAAATACCAGAACTTTGGCTCATCCGGCGTCCTCTGAAAAAGCAAATTCACTTCAGGGATTACATACGCATTAAAATTTTCGCTTAAATATTTTGATAACGAAGTTTTCCCGACGGCGCTTGCGCCTTCAAAACAGATTATCGCCATAGTCTGTTATAGAATACAGTTTTAAAGAATCTCGATTGATTTATTTTTGATTATGCAATTAGATTTTGAAGCGTCCGCGCAGTTTGCGTTTGAAATGGACGCTCAGGATTCGCTCAAAAGTTTCCGCGAAAAATTTTATATTCCGAAACAGCCCGATGGTGAAGATGTTTTGTATTTCACCGGAAATTCGCTCGGACTTCAGCCGAAAACAACCGGAAATTATATCGAACAGGAATTAAAAGATTGGGCGACGCTCGGCGTTGAAGGTCATTTTCACGCCAAAAATCCATGGCTTCCTTATCACGAATTTGTCGCCGAGCAGATGGCTGAAATTGTCGGCGCGAAACCGATTGAAATCGTCGTGATGAATTCGCTGACGGTCAATCTGCATCTGTTGATGGTTTCGTTTTATCGCCCGACGCCGGAACGAAACAAAATCGTGATCGAAGCGGGCGCATTTCCGTCAGATCAATACGCCGTTCAATCCCAGATAAAATTTCATAATTTTGAAATAGAAAATTCTTTAATCGAATTAAAGCCGCGCATTGGCGAGACGCTTTTGCGAACCGAAGATATTGAAAAAAATATTCACGAAAACGGTGATTCGATTGCATTAATTTTGCTCGGCGGAGTTAATTATTACACCGGGCAAAAATACGATTTCGAGCGAATTACAAAAGCCGGATACGAAATCGGCGCAGTTGTCGGTTTCGATTTGGCGCACGCGGCGGGAAATGTGGAATTAAAGCTGCACGATTGGAATGCGGATTTTGCCGCCTGGTGTTCGTATAAATATCTCAATTCCGGTCCGGGCAGCATCGCGGGCGTTTTCGTTCACGAACGACACGCCGAAAACTTCGATTTGCCGCGTTTCGCCGGTTGGTGGGGACACGACAAAGAAACCAGATTTTTGATGGGTTCAAATTTTGTTCCGCTGCGGGGCGCAGAAGGCTGGCAATTATCAAATCCGCCGATCTTTCAGCTTGCGGCTTTGAAAGCGTCGCTCGATATTTTTGAACAAGCCGGAATGAAAAATTTAGTCGAGAAATCGAAAAAGCTAACCGGATATTTGGAATTCCTGCTCGAAGAAATCAGAGACGAAAGGATTTCCGTTATCACACCTTCAAATCCCGACGAACGCGGCTGTCAGCTTTCGATTCGCGTTCAGGATGCAGATAAAAATTTATTCAATTCCATTTCCGAAAAAGGAGTTTATGCCGATTGGCGCGAGCCGGACGTGATCCGCGTCGCGCCGGTACCGCTTTATAATTCGTTTAT
>DASVQU010000078.1:0-10188 GCA_036388995.1 Pyrinomonadaceae bacterium
CATTGAAGAAAATCATCCCCGCCGGTCTTCCGCCTTCTCTCGGTATAATTTTTCCGTCAACCATTCCGGGATGCTGACGTTCCGCATTGGAAACGACCATTTTCAATTTGCCGTCTTTTTCGACGACGTTGATGCGCTCGACATCTATTTCTTCAAACCTCTGTTTTTTGTTTTGAGACGCAAAAGCCGAAAGAAAAAAGACCGAGCAAAAAAGCGTGATCGCAACCGCGTAAATTTTTAAAAAGCGCACTTCTTTTTCAAGTTTAGTTTCCATCACAATAATCTCCCTTGAAAATATAGCTGACAACCAACACGCACAGACACTGATTTTGTTGCGCCGTCTTTTAAGATTTAGAGCGGTTATTGAATCAATGTACGGGAATTAGAGCGTGTCAGCACCGGGAGCGGTAGCGACCGGGTTAAACATGCCGGATCACCCGGTCGCTACCGCTCCCGGTACCGACCCGACATCCGAGCTTTAACCGCTTATTTGATTTTGCCGACGCTTTTATTTTTCCGAGTAGGTATTTACACCGACCATCTGAAAATTTCGTGCGACTTCTGATTGAAAACAGTCAGTATCTTCCGGGCAGGGATTTTGGTCGGTTTCCGGCGTTTCCATTTGAATCGTCAGATGCGAGATTCCGAAATTCCCGGTGATTTCGCGCTGTAAACGGCGCAAAACTGCGCTTGCCGAAGCGGTTTCATTGTGAACGATGTGCGCGCTTAGGGCTTCGCGCCCGGAAGTAATCGTCCAGACGTGCAGATCGTGAACTGCTTGAACGCCTTCGGTTTTGAGCATTGCGGCTTCGAGCGCGGCGAGATTGATGTGCGACGGTGTGCCTTCGAGCAGGACGTTGACCGATTCTCGAATCAATCGCCACGAACCGAAAATGATAATCAAGGCAATCAGCGCGCTCGAAAGCGAGTCAGCCGCCGACCAGCCGAAAACGAAAATCAGCGCGCCCGCCGCGATTGCCGCGACCGAACCGAGCGCGTCCGAAACGACGTGCAGCCACGCTCCGCGCATATTCAAATCGTGTTCGTGCGAACCGTGCAAAAGATAAGCGCAGAGCAGATTTGTCGCCAAACCGCCCGTGGCGACGGCTATCATTTGAGCGCTTTTGATTTCGGCGGGCGCAAAAAAACGCTCGTAGGCTTCATAAAAAATCCAGAGCGAAATTAAAACCAGCGCGATGCCGTTGATAAAAGCCGCGAGAATTTCGAGGCGGTAATAACCGTAAGTTTTGCTCGGTGTTGCCGGACGCGAGGCGAACCAGAACGCCGTCAGCGTCAGCGTTAAAGCGGCTGCGTCGGTCAACATATGACCGGCATCGGCGATCAGCGCGAGCGAATTGGTCAAATAACCGCCGACGGCTTCGGCAATCATATAAACGCACGTCAGCAGCAGCGCCAATTTAACTCGCTTTGTGCTTCTCTCTGCGTGATGGTGGTGCGAATGGTCGTGCATTTAGACAAGCAGAAAATACTATTTTTGATTCGTCTCGTCCTTGTTGTAATCGCTAAAATCGTAATCGTCTTCGATGTCGGTTTCGTAATCGCCGATTTTTTCTTTTCGCTCCTGCGGAAATATGAGCGACAAAATGACCGAAAGCGCGAGCGCCGAGGCGACGACAATCAGGGAAACGTTGGTCGGAATATGGTCGTAATGTTTGACGGTTTCGGCAAGCTGCGGATTTCCGGCTTGGTTGAGCAAATAAGCCGCGCCGTCGCCGAGCATCGGCAGCAGCATTTTAATTCCGATAAAAGTTAAGACAAACGCCAGACCGGCACGCAAATAATGAAATTTTTCGATCACGCTCATCAGCAGAAAGAAAAACGTGCGCAAACCTAAAATCGCAAAAACATTTGACGTGTAAACAATGAAACGGTCGGTCGTGATGCCGAAAATCGCCGGAATCGAATCAACCGCAAAAACCAAATCCGTCACTTCGACGACAATTAAAACCAGAAACAGCAGCGTCCCGACGGTCTTGCCGTCCTGCACCGTAAAAAACTTTTCACCGTCGTAATGGTGCGTAATCGGAATGAATTTTTGAACAAAGCGGACGACCGGATTTTTGTCCGGCTCGATGTGGGTTTCCTCTTCCTTGAACATTTTGATTCCGGTGTAAACCAGAAACGCGCCGAAAATATAAATAATCCAGTGGAAACGCTCGATCAGTTCAGCGCCGATGAAAATCATCACGATTCTCATTATCAGCGCGCCCATTACGCCCCAAAAAAGCACTCGGTGCTGGTAGATTTTCGGAACTTTAAAATAAGAAAAAATCAGCAGAAAAACGAACAAATTATCAACCGAAAGCGATAGCTCGATCAGATAACCCGTTAAAAATTTGAGCGCAATATCCCAAGCCTTTGTCGCGCCGTTGGAGTCTGCGGCGAAATATTCCAGCGCGTAAAAATAAATCAAAACGTTGAAAATCAAAGCCAGCGAAATCCAGGCTATGCTCCAACCGACGGTTTCTTTATAAGTCGGCGCGTGTGCCTTGCGGTTAAAAAGTCCGAGATCAATCGCCAGCATTGCCAAAATAAAAATGGCAAAGCCCGTCCAAGCCCACCATGGAAAAGTTATTTCACTCATTGTTAGTTAAAAATATCATCTCTAAAGTTCAGAGTTCAAAGATTTCAATCAAAGCCCTTAAATTATTCGGCTGTTCTCATTGAGAGTAGAGTAAAGCATCAGATTAAAGGGGAATTTGAAAAAAAAACTTCACAAATGAAAAACACAAACTATCAACTATGCACTGTCAACTATCAACTGTCTTGCAAGAAAACAAAGGTATTTTGCAAAAATAGTTGAAAGTTGACAGTGCATAGTTGATAGTTGCGGCTAATTATCAGCTTTTTGAAAATGCTTTATAAAAGTTGAATTAATTTCTCAAATTGCGCTTCGGTTTTGACTTTACCCGCTAATTCGCGTTGAAATGGATGAGCCTACACTATCCGATAACGCTCGCATCTCGAAAAGGCAACTATGTTCAAAGGTTTATTTTACAAAAGCGCATTTATTCTAGCTCTGTTTGCGACAACCGTTTTGATAAGCGGCGCGGCAGCCGAAAATTATAATCGAACTACAGCCGAACAAAGCGATTTAACGGCTTCCGACGGCGCGTTTACATTTTCAAATTCGACGCCCATCGCCATCAACGATGCGACGATTGCCAATCCTTATCCGTCGAGCATCAACGTTTCCGGCGTGCGCGGCGGCATCGAAAAGCTAACCGTCACTCTCAACAATTACGGTCACAGCTTTCCCGACGACGCTGATGTTTTGCTCGTCGCGCCTGATGGACGAAGCGTTGTTTTGATGTCTGATGTCGGCGGCGGATTTAATACGTCGGGAACAGTGTTGACTTTTGATGATTCGGCGGCGTCCGCGCTGCCGGATTCAGGATTGATTGAGTCTGGAACTTATCAACCGACAAATTTTGAAACGAACGACAATTTCCCGCTTCCCGCGCCCGTTCAGCCTACAGGAAATGCTTTGTCTCATTTTAACGGTACAAATCCGAATGGAAATTGGAGTTTGTACGTGGTTGATGATTCGGGGCAGGACGTGGGGATCATCTTCAGCGGCTGGAGTCTGACAATCAGCAACGGCGTTACGGCGCAAAATACAGCTTCAATCAATATCCCGGATTCCGGCGCGGCGTCCGTTTATCCGTCGAGCATCAACGTTGCGGGACAATCCGGAACGGTTACGGGCGTCAGAGTTCTGATTAATAATTTAACTCACACTGCGCCGGACGATTTGGATTTGTTGCTCGTCGCTCCCGGCGGTCGAAGAGTCGTTTTAATGTCGGATGTCGGCGGAAACAATGCGGTTAATAACGTATCTTTGATTTTCGATGACGCGGTAGCGAGCCTTTTATCCGACGACGGACAGATTGTTTCCGGCACGTTTAAGCCGACAAACATCGGCGGCGGAGATTCTTTCCCGCTTCCCGCGCCTTCCGGCAATCCGACTGGCGCAAATCTGTCGGCTTTTAACGGAATCAACCCGAACGGAGCCTGGAGCTTGTATCTGGTTGACGATTCCGCCGGAAATGCGGGCGTTTTAGCGGGCGGATGGAGCCTGGCGATTAACACTTCGACGACCGCCTGCCCGTTGACAATCAACCCGACAATTCAAAGCTTTCCGCAAACCGGCGGCGTCGGGAGCTTTACGGTTTCGACTCCCGCCGGATGCGATTGGACGGCGAGATCGCAAGCCGCGAATGTCGTGACCGTCGCTTCGGAAACGAGCGGCGGCGCAGGAAGCGGAACAGTTAATTTTACGGTTCTGCCAAACACGAGCGACCCGCGAACCGGCTCGATTACCGTTTCAAACAACAATGTCACACAGACGTTTACGATTCAGCAGATTTCGGGCTGCCCCTTTGCGCTCGGACAGGAAACCCAATCTTTTTCCGCAACCGGCGGCTTGGGCAGCGTTAATGTGACGGCGACCGATGCTTGTTATTGGACTGTTTCGAGCAATGCCGATTGGCTCAGAATCACTTCGCATCCGAACGGCGTTTTCGGCGCGAGCGTCGTAACTTTTGCGGTTGCGCCGAACGGCACAAATGCTTCCAGAACCGGAGTTATTACCATCGGAGGCAGAACTTTGACCGTTACGCAAGCTGCTGGCGCGGGCTGTCCTTATGCTTTAAGTGCAGATTCTCAATACGCACCGTTTGGCGGCGCAGCCAACAACTTTGCTGTTTTAGCGAGCGCCTCGTGCAATTGGACGGCGAGCAGCAGCGCCGGTTGGATAACGATAAATTCAAGCGGCGGCAGCGGAAACGGCAATGTCGCTTACACGGTTGCGGCGAACAACACAAACGCTTCGCGCACCGGAACGATTACCGTTGGCAATCATACGGTTACAATTCTTCAAGCGCGTCATCCGATAAACACGCCGTTTGATTTTGACGGCGACGGAAAAACGGATTTTTCCGTTTTTCGCCCGTCAAACGGTGCCTGGTACATTCTCAGCAGCTCGGATAATGCAGCAACGGGAGTTCAATTCGGTCTCGGCACAGACCGGCTTGTCGCAGCAGATTACGACGGCGACCGCAAAACCGACATCGCCGTGTTTCGACAAGGTTTTTGGTTTGTTTTAAACAGCACGACCAATACTATGCGAACAGTGAATTGGGGAACTGCGGGCGACGTTGCTGCGCCCGGAGATTACGATGGTGACGGACTTGCCGACTTTGCCGTTTATAGACCGTCGCAGGCGACTTGGTATGTGCTGCAAAACTCGTCGGGCGGCATTATCGCGCAGCAATTCGGCGCAGCTTCCGACGCGCCTGTTGCAGCAGATTACGACGGCGACGGGAAAACTGATTTCGCTCTCTACCGCGCCGGACCTTTGCCGACCGAACCGAGCATTTATTTCATTCGTTACAGCAGCATCAATCGCTCGCTGGTTTTGCAATTCGGAAACGGGGAAGACTTGCCGGTTTCGGCTGATTATGACGGTGACGGTCGCGCCAATATAGCGGTTTTCCGACCGAGCGCGGGAGCGTGGTATCGGTCGCAAGACCCGGCAACCAATTTCGGCGAACAATTTTGGGGTACAGCCAATGACGCGCCCGCGCCGGGCGATTATGACGGCGACGGGAAAACGGATGTCGCCGTTTTCCGGCAAGGCGTTTGGTACGTTCTCAATTCTTCAAACAGCTTGGTGCGAGGAGTTCAATGGGGATTGAACACAGATTTGCCCGTGCCGTCGGTTTATAAACCGAATCCGCCTCAAGCATTACAAAGGCTTCTGCCTTGATTTGAGACAGGCGACTAATCGTTGGACAAAGAGCATTGAGCAAATTTTAATGATTCATGCCAAAATATATCAAAATTACTTTGTATAACCGGCTATGAAAATTAAGAAATCAAATCTTGTTCGGCTTCTCGCGCTTGAATTGTCTTTTTTGCTGCTTGTCGGCTGCGCTTCGGTGGCAAGCTTGCAGGTCAAACGCGCCGAGCAAAATCAAAACGCCAACGTCGCCGCTCCGACGCCGAACGATGAAATAAATCGCCCGCGAAGCGAGCCTTACACCGGCGAGCTTTCGATTTTTGAAGATCCGAAACGCGAAGAAAATCTGCAAATCTCACGCGTAATGGACATTTTGAAAATCAAAGATTCGGTGAACGTGGCGGACATCGGCGCAGGCTCCGGCTGGTTTACGACGCGCGCGGCAAAACGAACCAAAGGCGCGGTTTACGCCGTTGAAATTAATCAGGATTACATCAACTACATCAACGACCGCGCAAAAAAAGAGAATCTGCCGAACATCAAAACCGTTTTGGGAAAAGAGGACGATCCGCTGCTGCCGGAAAAATCAATTGACGCGGTTTTGATTTTGAAAACTTATCACGAAATCGGAGCGCCGATTCGATTGATGAAAAACTTGAAAAAATCTTTAAGAAAAGGCGCGCTCGTAGGCATTATCGACCGCAGCGGAAAAGGCGACGACCATGGAATTGACAGCGCGCAAGTCGTTAAAGAAATGGAGCAAGCGGGTTTTGCCTTGAATGAGACTTACGATTTCGTCAAATCCGAGGGAATCGAGTATTTCCTGGTTTTCCGCGTCAAGTGATTTGACACAAACGTTTTGAGAACGTAAAATCTAAGTTTTTCGACTGGCAAGCAATTTGCCACCGTGTGGAGGAAATCAAACAATAATGAGTTACGCAATTGTCAGAACAGGCGGCAAACAGTTCCGCGTCGAACCGGGCGAAATTTTAAGAGTTCCGTCAATCGGGAAAAATCAAAGCGAGCAAATCGAGCTTGAAGCTTTGCTGGTTGCCGACGGCGATTCGGTAAAAACCGGCGCGGACATCGGCGGCACAAAAGTGACGGCGACGGTTCTCGACCACGGACGCGGCGAAAAAATCATCGTTTTTAAATTCAAACGCCGCAAGCAATACAAACGCACCAAAGGTCACCGCCAGGGTTATACTAAAATTAAAATTGATTCTATCGGCTAGAAATTTAGGAGTTTTAAGAAATGGCACATAAAAAAGGCGTAGGTTCATCACGAAACGGACGCGATTCGCATTCGCAGCGTCTCGGACTCAAAAAATTCGGCGGCGAGCGCGTGATTGCCGGAAACATTCTGGCGCGTCAGCGCGGGACGAAATGGAAACCGGGCAAAAACGTCGGACGCGGCAAAGACGATACTCTGTTTACGCTGATTGACGGCTTGGTGAAATTTGAAGACAAAGGCGCGCGGGGCAAATTCATCAGCGTTTACCCGGAAGGCGCGAGCGAATTAGCCCCGGCAGCGCCAGCCTGAGTTTTATTCACGTTTGGCTTTAATACTCCGTCAGCCTGGCTGGCGGAGTATTTTTATTTGCCGATTCGTTTTAAGCTGCCGTCGCCGCTGATTTTGCGGTTTGAAATGTTGGCGACTCGTTCCGCCTGAGCAAATGCGCGGAGTAAATTCTCGCCCAAAACTTTGCGAATATCCTGTTCCGAATAACCGCGCCGCAGCATTTCGTAAGTGATCAGCGGCAAACTTTCGACTCCCGTAATTCCTTCGGGCAAGCTATCAACTCCATCGAAATCCGAACCGATTCCGACCGAATCAATTCCCGCTGTTTTTTTGATGTGATCAATATGGTCAACAATCACCGTGTATGAAGGCGGACGTACGGGATTGGCGGCGAGAATTTTTTCGCGCTCTGCTGCCAAAGTCTGCGGATTGTCTTTGTATTGCGCGTCTAAACGATCAAGCTCCGGTTTCAGACGCTGATCACGGGCGCGCGTGTCGTCCAGATATTTCTGGCTGATAAAAGCCGAATAAAAATTAACCATCACGACGCCGCCGTTTTTGCCGATGCGCCGGAGCAAATCGTCGTTGATGTTACGCGAATGCATTGCGAGCGCCTGTGCCGACGAATGCGAAGCGATAACGGGCGCGGTCGTGATGTCCAAAACGTCGGACAATGTTTTGTTCGAGACGTGCGAGATGTCAACGAGCATTCCCAGACGGTTCATCTCGCGGACGACTTCCTTGCCGAAATCCGACAAACCGTTATGACGTGATTTTTCACGTCCCTGATCAACCCAGTTGGAATCAGCCCAATCGTTTGTGTTGTTGTGCGTCAGCGTCATATAGCGCACGCCGAGGCGATAAAAATTTCTGAGAGCAAAGAGCGAGTTTTCAATCGCGTGACCGCCTTCGATTCCCATCAGAGCCGCGATTTTGTTTTCTCTTTTTGCGCGTCGAATATCGGCAGTCGAAGTGGAGAAAAGAAAAGTGTCGGGATAACGCTCGACCGCGCGATAAGTGGCGTCAATCATATCAAGCGCGCGCCGCGCAGAGCCTTTTTCCGGCTGTTCGGCAAAGCGCCGGTCAACATAAATCGAAAAGAAAAATCCGGTCAAGCCCGATTGTTTGAGACGCGCGATGTCGGTGTGAAACGGGTCTCCGCCCTGTTTATGAATTTTTCCGCGCGAATCCGAGCCGATGTCGAAATCTTCGTCAACCATCGGGCTGGGAATGTCGTTGTGTCCGTCAACGATAATCGCCTGTTTGTGAATTTTCAGAGCGCGCTGCCACAAATTTGCGTCAACTCCGGCGGGCATCGTTTGCGCGTTGGCGAGCAAAGCGGAAAAAGCGAGCAGGAGAAACAGGAAAACAAATTTTTTCATAATGTTTTTGCGGGAGAATCGAATTTAATTGGCGCAAGTTTAGCAGAAAAAATCAAAAAAACTGAATACCGAGACGCGCGGCGGCAAACGTCAACCCGATCATCGTTTTCGCATCTTCAATCGCGCCGTTTTTGATTAGCTCGGCGCACGCGCGAAGCGGAATGCGCTCGACTCGCAGAAGCTCGTCGTCTTCGAGATTTTGGCGGGATTCGGTAAAATCCGTCGCCAAATAGACGTGCATTTTTTCGCCGAGAAAACCGGGCGAAACGTAAAACTCGGTTAATTTTTCCACACGCGCCGCTCGCACGCCGATTTCTTCTTCCAGTTCGCGTTCCGCGCCCGCTTTCGGATCTTCGCCGGGCGAAAGCGAGCCAGCCGGAATTTCCAATAAATATTTTCGCGCCGGATGGCGATATTGCCGCACGAGCGCGACCGATTCGTCCGCAAAAACCGGAACAATCACGGCGCTGCCCGGATGCGAGATGATTTCGCGTGTATAAGTTTTTTCCTCTTCGCGGATGGTGGCGAGCGACACTTCGAAAATGCGCCCGCGATAAATTTCTTCGGTTTTTAAAATTTCCGGTTGATTCATTGCAAAAATTCTATATCAGTTATCAGTTATCAGTCATCAGTTATCAATGCAGAAATGATAACTGATGACTGATAACTGATAACTGTGATATTTTGGCAGGGAACTTTAACCGTATATTTTGTGTCTAAACTTGGAAAAAGAGGGTTTTAGAAATGGATTCGATTACGCAGGGCAATTTAAAAGAAAACAAAAAAAATCCGGTGTTTCTGGCGGTTATGGGAATCGGCACGCTAATTGTCGCGGGGCTTCTCATCTGGCTTTTATTGACTCCGACGCCGACGCAAAATCAGACGCCCACGCTCGAAGGCGCGCTGCGCGAAGGAGCGCAGTTTGAAGAGTTGAAACGCAAAATTGTGGTTGATCGGGTGGAAGAGCTTACGACCGATCAGCGTTCAATATCCGGCGATCTGTCAATGCGGTTGTTTGGTATCGTCAGAAATTTCACGGGGCAAACTTTGACCGGATTAGAAGTCGTCGGCTCTGTCGTTGACCGGAAAGGAAATGTAGTCCGAGAAAAAACGGCGATTGTTTTGCCGAACAACGATTATCCAAAGCTAGACGCGAATAAAACAATGCCGATTGCGGTTGTCATCAGCGGTTTTGAGAAAACGGACGACCGCGCAAATTTTAAATGGCGGATAACGGGTTTGAAAGTAGAGTAAAAGAAAAAGGGAAGCTGATCAGCTTCCCTTTTTTATTTGGTTTCGCGGACAAAAAGCTCTTCGAGCGATTGGCGAACCGGCTGGACGGAAACGAGCTTGCCGCCCAGATTGCGCGAAGCTGCTAAAACACTTTCGATTTGGCTTTCTTCCTCGATTTGAATGCGCGCGCCGCTCGTTGTGGGAACGAGCGAAACCGGATTTAAATTTTGCAAAATCGGCGCGAGAGCTTCAAGCGAGATTCCGTTTAAAGTGATTTCAAACGATTG
>DASVQU010000079.1:0-53715 GCA_036388995.1 Pyrinomonadaceae bacterium
ACGATTACTGATTTGCAGAAGCAATGTAATGCTTTCGAAAAGGATAATTTCGTCAAATTAGAAAAATTGGAAGCGGTTATCGACGTGAATGGTACCAAGGCTACCGAGGGCACTTTTAAAGCCTTCGACGGCGATATTGCGGAACTCGGAAAGGCGAAGATAACCGAAGCCGGTAGTCATTCGGCTTTTATTAAGGAAAAGAAAAAGAACGTTTCAATCTCCAGAAGCTAGAAAAAGCGCACCGATTTGTTAACCAAAACGAGAGCGTCGGCAATGGGCGACCATTTATACGCTGACAGTCGCTTGCTCGGCAAGGATATAAAAAGCAGGGTACGAAGCCTTATTTACTGGCTTCGCACCTGCCTCAAGATATTCCGAAAGCGCCGATTCCGTTTAATCTGAAATGAAAAGCACGCGGTTTTCATTGCGTACCAACGTTAAAACTCGAATACGGGGGCGTAACGGCGCAACAATCATAAGCGAAGTTGAGCGCGGAGATTGAGCTGACGAGCGGAGTTTGTTTTTGGAACGAGCGTTTTGGAAATCGAAAAAAACCAATGCACCGCCGAAAATGTGATGGGAGAATTTAACATCTTCGTTTACCCTTGAATTTGGGGCTGAAATGCAAACCAACAAAACAACTTTCATCACCAACAACATTAATTACCAAAAAGCATGTATCTTCAAGAAAAAGCAAGAATCAACCATAGCTTTTTTTCCTAGAAATCACACATCTCTCACCAAAATGCTCCTTTGCTCGTAGGCAATTACGGCTCTTCATTTTTTTTCGCAAAAAATTTTCAAATTTGATGATAGGTTTTAGATTCTTTTGGGGCGTTATATAGATGAGGAGCAAAATGACAGTTGCATTCTCCTGTTTAATAATTCTACGATGCCCGTCAAACGATGTCCTACCCCAGCCATCTTATTTATTAAACAAGAAATGCAACTGTCATTGCTCCTCAAAACAACTCATCACGATTAGTGCTTTTTTACTTCAATTATTTAAATCCCTGACCAATTTGCTCAGTTCCGAAAGCGCCGATTCCGTTTAAACGAAAGCTAAAAAGAAAGCGATTTTCGTCGCGCAATCCGACGTTGAAGCTGGAATATTGCATTGTGACGGCGCAGCAATCGTAAGCGTAACCGAGCGTGAAGGTTGAGCTAACGAGCGGAGTTTGTTTTTTTGAGCGGGTGTTTTGGAAATCGAAGAAAACCGATGCGCCGCCGAAATAGCCGCGTTCGCGGTTGCCTGCGAAAAAGCTCGGACTCCATTGCGAGCCGCGCGTTGTTCCGGCTTCGTTTCCGAAAGTGTCGGCGTAGCGGCGCAGGTTTGGGACAAGCTCGACCGCTTTTGTGTAATAGAACGTTTGGAAAATCTTTAAAAAGCGCGTGTCGTAGCCCAAAGTCGCCGAGACGTTTCGCAAGTCGAGATTTTTCACGCCCAAATCCAGTCTGGAGTTTGCGTAAATGGTGCGGCGCGGGCGATATGTTAAATCAAGGTTGACGGGCGAAAAGCCGCGCGGTGCGCCGCCGAAGGTAAAAGCCGTTAAATCGGTGATTGATTGAAACTGGTTGCGTCTGCCGGGCGTGAGCGCGCCGCCGAAAGTCGGGTCGGCGAAATATTTTCCGCGCACCGTCACGGTGAAAATCTCGTAGGGCTGAATCGAAAGCGGGTTTTCTTTGTTTTGCGCCGCGCGCAGCAGTTCGGCGCGCGAGACGCCTTCCGCCGGAATTTCGGTGTAGCGGCGCGTGTAAAAACGATTCGTGACGCCGAATTCGACTTCATTCGTGTCGGTTACGGTGTCGTTATAATCGAACAGAATAATGCGTTGAAAATCGTCGCCGACGCCTTTTCGCAGGCGATAAGTTAAATAAGGCTCAATGACGTGACGAAATTTGAACAGATTGTCCGGGGCGTAAAAGTTTTTGGCAAAAGCGGGCGGGCGCAAATCAAGCTCAAGCTCGCCGTAGCCGCGAATCAAATCTCTTCCTAAAACTTCTCGCGTTTCGGGCAATTGCGAATTTGAATAATAAGTCGTTCTGAAACCGGCGGCGGCGGTCAAAGTCCAGCCTTGATAATTTAAAGGAATTTCGATTTGCGGGTTGAAATCGAGTCTTTGTCCCAAAGCGGGCGTGCGAAGAACGTCGAACTCAAACGCAGATGGAAAATTCGGGTCGGTTGATTCTCGCCGCGATACGCCTTCAAGGCTGCTTTTAAACGAAAAATAAACGGGCAAATCTTTGAAAAATGACAGCGGGCTGGGACGTTTTTCAAACGAGACGCTCGGCAGATTTCTGGTCGAGATGCGCACGCCCGGAATCGTCACGACTTGCGAGCGAGCGAGAAAATCGAGGCTGTAATTGTTCCAAGATTTATTGATGAAAGCTTGCGACACTTCGAGCGGCGAGATGATTTGCTGCACGCGGTCGCTGAAAACCTGCCGGAAAGCGATGTTGGAAGTGATGCGAACGTCGGCGGCGGCGACAAAGCCATTTGGAAAATACTGCACACCGTCGGCGTAAAACTGTGTGCCGCCCTGATCCGGTTTGCCCGGTCCTTTGCCGCCGAAAATGCGATCTTGGACGGCGTAAAAACCGAAGTTGAGATACGAGCGCTCGTTGGCGCGCGTCCGCACGTCGAAGCCAAAACCGAGTCCGCGCCCGGTAAAAATGTCGCTGCGAAGAGTGATGTCGGCTGATTTTCCGAGCGTTTGATAATAAGCGTTGGAAATGCGAAATCCTTTGTCGCCGCCTCCGCCGACTGTCGGAGTCAAAAAGCCCGAAGCGCGGTCTTCGCGTTTGATCGAAATCGAGGCGTAAGGCAGCGGAATGATCGAAACGCCTTTGACTTTGAAAGTCGGGCGTTTTAATCTCACGCGGTCGCCCATCGTGATTTCGACTTCTTTCGCCTCAAAGCTCCATTTCGGTACGTTGTCGTCGCCGCAAGCCGTAACGACGGCGTTATTGATGACGACGGTCGTCAGAGACGTGCGCTCAACGCGGTCAGCGGTAAAATAAATCACCGTTCCATCCGCCGTTTGATTGGTAAAACCCGTTGAATTTTCAAAATAGCCGAGCTTTGTTTGATAATTGAATTCCCCACGCGATCCGGTAATACGCTGGTCATTGCCTTGATCGAAAACAACGCTGCCTTCGGCGACAGCTCGATTTTCGGCGTCATAAATCGTTATTTTGTCCGCTTGAAGACGATAAATTCCGAGACGCGCGTCAACGTTTCCCTCGTACATGACTACTCGTGCATTTTCCGGTCCCGTAGCGTTGATTCGCTCATACTCGACCTGCAAATCTTCGCTGTTTAAAATCGGCACCTTCGGTTTCGGCGGCGGCAAAAGGTTTTCCTGCTCCAGAGGATTAACGCTCGGCGTGTCCGAAATCGGATTCGTCACCTGACGATCAACCGGATTGGGTTGCTGGGCAGCGGCGTTTCCGGCGAAAACGAAAATTAAAATCGTTAGACAAATGACGTGCGAGAAGCTGTTGAAAACGCGCATAAAACCAGAGAATCGCCGGAGAACACGAACATTGGCGATGCTAACATAAAAAGAGCGCAAATAAAAAAGCCGGTTTTTCGTTGCATTTTCCGGCAATTTCGATTACAAAACCGAGAAGTTGAAACTGCCGCTTCGGTTTTTCGTAAAATTTATTGCAGTTTCAAATTTTCGCCGCTTGCGAGCGGCTAATAAAAATCTCCCAAAGGTCTTAAAGGAAAATTTATGGGTCGTTTTACTATTCCAGCTATCGTGTTCGGAATCGGTGTCGTTTTAATTGCTCTCAGTTTAATCGGAATTTTGCCCGGCTTAACCGGCGCTGGCGGCGGTTTGATCTTTCTCGGTCTCGTTCTGTTCGGTTTGAGCTTCGTTCCGCGCCCCGAATCGGCGAGCGACCAGCCAGCAATGAGCGAGGCGGAGAGTTTGGGCAAAATCGTTTTTTCCCCGACTGAAGTGTTTCAAAATTTACGACATCATCCGCGCTGGCTCGCCGCGCTGCTGGTGATGTCAATCCTGAGCGGAATTTATCTGTTCGCGTTTGCGCAGCGATTGACGGCGGAACGAATCGGCAATTTTATGACCGAGAAAATCACGCAGAGCGGTTTTCAAATCCCGGAATCCCGCGTCGCCCAAATGCGTCAGGACAATATCGCTCAATACAAAGAACCGATCCGACAAGCCGGCAGCGTCGTTTCGAATTTTGTCGGAATGTTTGCTTTTTTCGCGTTCCTAGCCGCAATTTATCTCGTCATCATTTTGGCGATGGGCGGGCACATCAATTACTGGCAATCTTTCTCGGCAACGGTTTATTCGTTTTTCCCGGTGATGGTGATTGATAGGATTTTGAGCTTAATCATTTTGTTTCTCAAAGACCCTGTGGACGTTCATCCGCTGCTCGGTCAGCAATCGCTCGTTCAGGACAATTTGGGCGTGCTGCTTTTTAACCCGGCGCAAAATCCGGTTTTGTTCTCGTTGGCGGCGGCAATCGGTCTGCTCTCGTTTTATCGTTTGTGGCTGGCGGCAACGGGGCTGAAAAACGCGGGCGAAAAAGTTTCCGGCAGTGCGGCTTGGACTGCGGCGCTCGTCGTCTGGCTGTTCGGCACCGTGCTTGCGGCTGCATCGGCGGCGCTGTTTCCCGGTTTTCTCAGTTAGACGATTTTAGTGTAAAATCTGCGCGTCTTGTTAAATTCAAATGAATAGACCGCAGATAATGCTGATTCGGCAGATAAAATGCAGAGATAAATTTATTGATTTATAAATCTGCGTTTTATGCTTTCAATCCGTGTTATCTGCGGTCTATTTGCTTTTTCAAAAATATGAAACGCTCGATTTTACTTTTAATTTTCGCGCTCGTTATTTCTAACTTTGCGGCGGCGCAGAACAATCGTTTTACGATTCAGGAATTGTTGAAATTGCGCCGCGTCGCCGCTCCGGCTGTTTCGCCCGACGGTCGTTTTGTCGCTTTTCAGCTCGGCGATGTCAACAAAGACGCGAACCGGACGGTTAATCAGATTTACGTCACACCCACGACCGGCGGCGAGCTGCGCGCTTTGACGACCGGCGCTGGTTCGAGCTTATCTCCGGCATTTTCGCCCGACGGCAAAAAAATCGCTTATATTTCCGGCGGGCAAATCTGGACGATGGATGCCGATGACGGCGAAGACAAAAAACAAATCACCAACATTTCAACCGGCGTCAACGCTTTTGTCTGGTCGCCCGACGGGCGAATGTTCGCTTTTACTTCGGACGTTTACCCGGAATGCCGCGGCGATGAGAATTGCAACAAACAAAAAGACGCGGCTACTGAAGCCAACAAAGTGAAAGCTCACGTCACCGAACGCCTTTTATACAAACATTGGAACGAATGGCGCGACGTAAAACGCACACACGTTTTTCTGATCGAAACAAACGGCGACCGGATGCGCGAAGCGACGACCGGCGATTGGGATTCGCCGCCTTACGGCGCTTCATCTTTTGTTGATTTCGGATTTTCGCCCGATTCGCGCGAGCTGGTTTTTCTTCGTAATCCAGACCGGATCGAAGCGATTTCGACGAACAGCGACATTTACATCGCGCCTGTTTCAAACCCGGATGCGGCGAAAAATATCACGGCGACCAACAAAGGCTACGACGCTTCGCCCGTTTACACGCCCGACGGAAAATACATAATTTATCGCTCGCAAATGACCGAAGGTTTTGAAGCCGACCGCTGGCGTTTGATGCGCTACGACCGGCAAACCGCGCGCGCGGTTGAAATTCCGGTCGGATTCGATTTGCAGGTCGAAGATTTCGTCATCACGCCCGACAGCCAAACCATTTATTTTACAGCCGCCGAGCGAGGGCGCGGAGCGATTTATACAGTTCCGCTCGCCGGCGGCAGACCGCGCCGTTTGATGTTTGAAGGTTTTGCTTCGGATTTAAAGCTTGCCGGCAACTCGCTTGTTTTCACTCACGCATCCGGTCGGACGCCGCCTGAAATTGCCCGCGTCAGCACCGACGGCAGCGGAATGACAAACCTCACGACCGTCAATCAACAGATGTTGTCGCAATACAATCTGCAAAAGCTCGAAGATTTTGAATGGACGGGCGCGGGAAATGCCAAAATTCACGGTTTTATCACAAAACCGGCAAACTTCGATCCGAATAAAAAATATCCGCTTTTTGTTTTGATTCACGGCGGACCGCAGTCTGCTTCCAACGACGCCTGGTCTAATCGCTGGAACTCGCAGGTTTTCGCCAATGCGGGTTACATCGTTTTCTCTCCGAATCCGCGCGGCTCGGTCGGTTACGGTCAGCAGTTCGTCAACGAGGTTTCCGCCGATTGGGGCGGGCGCGCATTTACGGACATTATGAACGGCGTCTCCGAAATCATTAAAAAGCCTTACATTGATAAAAACCGTCTCGGCGCAGCCGGAGCCAGCTACGGCGGTTATATGGTTGATTGGATTTTAGGTCACAACAACGATCCGCGTTTTAAATTCAAAGTTTTCGTCTCGCACGCCGGAGTTTACAATCTCGAATCAATGGCGGGCGCGACCGAAGAATTATGGTTCGTCAACTACGAATTCAAAGGAATGCCGTGGCAAAACCCGATAAACTATAACAAATGGTCGCCGCATAAATTTGCCAAAAATTTCAATACGCCGACGCTCGTCACAGCCGGAGAGCTTGATTTCCGCGTTCCGGTTGATCAAAGTATGCAGCTTTTTACGGCTTTGCAGTTAAATAACGTGCCTTCCAAACTTATCGTTTACCCGGACGAAGGACACTGGATTTTAAAACCGCAGAATTCCGAATTCTGGTACTCGAACGTGCTCGACTGGTTCGATAAACATATCAACAATAAATAAATCAAAGAAAAGCCTTGAAATACCGGAGCCTCACTTTTCGCATAAAATGTTTCGAGAAGCCCGAACTTTTTTCTTTTCGATGATAGGTTTCGGTGAATTTCGGGGCGTTAAGAGATAAAGGCGAATAAACGATTAGTCAGGTAGTCGCCCGAAATTGAACTCTAATTATCAGTTCAACGGCTGCGGCTAAGCGAGTAATTTGTCTTTAACTTCAAAGCTTCGGAGGAAAATTAGAAATGAGAAGGAATGTATTTTTTAGTTTCGCGCTGCTTTTCTTATTGTTTATCAGCAGTCAATCGCTTCATGCCCAAACCGATACGTTATACGGCAGAGTAACCGACACCAACGGCAGCGGAATATCTTCCGTTACGGTCACGATCTATGAATCGGGGAATTCCCCTTATTGCCCTAATTCGACAATTACGGCAATAACCAGTCCGTTTGGATATTACTCGGCTCAAATTGACTATTACTGCTCGGCAATCATCATCCCTTCTGCCAAGCAATATACTTTTACTCCATCATATCGGTTCATTGATTTTCAAACGGGCGATTACTCGAATGTGAATTTCGTCGGCGAACATCAATAGATATACGAGGCAAATTTACGAAGGCGAAATGCGTCCACCCGCCAAAACGGGCGGAAAATTAAGATTTTGACTTTAAATTGCACCTCTGCTCTTTCGCCTGTCCCGTAAATTAAACCCTTTTAATCATTTACCTTACAAGCGGAGTTTGGTAATCGAACGTGCTCGACTCGCAATCAAAACCATAGAACGCGAGCAGAAAGAAAAGCAGACTGCTACGGGCGAAAAGTGATGAAGCTTTATGATTTAAATTACCCTATAGTACAAAGATTGAAAAAGGACAAAAGATATGACTTCTGATGATTTGTTGACGATAGATCAAAGGCTTGTTGAGATTATTTCGGCAGCCACGATAAGCAGTGTCTCTGAAGTTATTGAAGTAATGCGAAGCATTGAAGCCGAATTGCCGAACGAAGACGGGTTAAAGTGGTTCAACTTCCTTTATCTGCGAGTAACGGAATCAGTTCGAGATAATCCACCTGCTGTTGAGTGGGAGAATCCTCAATTTTTGGAACGGCTTGCTGTAGTTTTTGCCGGTTTATACTTTGGAGCGGTAGTGAATCGGCAGCGCAGCAGTGCAAATGTTCCAAAAGTATGGGAGGTGTTATTTGATGCGAGATTAAACCAAAGGATTTCGAGAGTTCAATTTGCTCTTGCCGGGATGAATGCTCATATAAACCGTGATTTAGCTATAGCTCTGTTACAAACAGCGGAAGAACTAGGAATAGCTCTGCGTGATAACAGTCCGGAACACCGGGACTTTAAACGAGTTAATGACATTTTGGCAGTCGTATCAGATCAGGTGAAACAAACCTTAGCAACCGGAATTATCGGTGAAATTGATCAAGACCTTGGTCGCATTGATGACATTATCGCTATTTGGAGTGTGCGCAATGCAAGAGATGCCGCGTGGATAGAATCCAAATTGCTTTTTGCGTCGCGGAACATCCCATTCTTTAATGATACTGTTTTAGCGAAATTAGACCTGGATTTTAGTATAGTAAGCCGCGCTTTATTGCTACCTGTTTTATAAAACTAAGGTTATCCCAGTATTTTATTCAATCCGGCTTTGCACGAGCAATGACCGAATCTTCTGTTATTGCAGATGAAGAAATTAATGGTATAAGTGTTGCCGCTGTTTTTTTAAGGATTCTCGCCCCAAGAGAATCTTTTTTCTTTTTTCGATGATATTTTTTCGTTCGATTTGGGGCGTTAAGAAATAAGGGCGGAAACTCTCTCGAAAAAAGCGCAGGCTTAAGCCTGATTGAGCCTGCGCTTGCAGGCAGAAAAAAACATATATTCCTTCAATCTTTTAAAGGACGAATCAGATGAATATAGTCGGACCGAAACTTGAAACCGCCGCCAATATTGCCATCATCGTGGTCGCAATTTTATTGGGCGCGGTAATCATTCAAAAATACTTATTGCCATCTTCCAGCCAGCCGCAGCGCGCAGCGCCGGTAATCGGCAAACAGATGAACTTGTCCGACATAAATTGGGCAAGTCAACCGAAAACCTTAGTCCTTGCTCTTTCGACAACCTGTCAGTTCTGCAATGAAAGCGCACCGTTCTATCGGCGTCTGATTGAAAACGTCAAAGACAAAAACATCAAGCTGGTCGCGGTCTTTCCCACAAATGCAGAAGAAGGCAGAGCGCATCTGAAAGAGCTTGGATTATCTGACATAGAGGTGAAACAGTCGCCTCTGGCTAATATGCAGGTGAGCGGAACGCCGACTTTGATTTTAACTAACGAAAAAGGTGAAGTTACAAATTATTGGGTCGGCAAACTACAGCCTGAAAGGGAAACGGATGTTTTAAACAAACTTAATTCTTAAAGGAGCCGCTAAATGAAAAGACCACTTTTAAAGCTTTTGTTCTTATCTCTCTTATTGGCAGGGGTGTTTTTGGTTGAGGATGAAACGAAAGCAAGAACGTATTGCTGGATGGATAGGTATGATGCCGTTGAAACCTGTAACCAGAATCTTTCAACGCCCTACAATACCTGGGTGACGAACAGAAACAACTGTCAATCTCAAGCATATTGGCAGTGTTTAGCATTTCAAGGTGATCCTACCTATCAAAGTTGTCTTGATAGTTATGTTCAGCAATGTGAAAGCAATGCTTGGAGCACTTATTCCAGTGATAGTTTTGCATATATGGATTGCGTTTCAAATGGGATAAACTCCTGTCAGGACATACCGCAACAACCAAGTTGCGTTCAGTGGCAAAATTCTGCCGGAGCAACTTGTAATCAATTTTCAGAAGACCCCGATGCATTCTTCGCTTGCTATTATGCGACAATGCCTTCGCATTGCGTTTCATAGTTTTAAGAGGCGCTGCAACAATTAAACACATCAAAAACATCTAATTTTAGACCCTTTTGATGTGTTTAATTAGTTGTGGTTTTTTATTTGCATTGTATGCATTAGCAGAGAGTAAAGTGTAAAACAGCTACCTGTCTTAAACCGATTTATCGCTCCCTAAATAAAACCGTTTGCATAGCGGCTTTTTACATTTCGCAAACGCCTCTCAAATTTAATCATTCAACTTTTGCCGGAGTTCAATTCAATTGCGTTGTAAATTTTATTGGCATCTCCATACATCCGGCGCCTGAAACAATTATGTCCAAGAAGGAGATTAAGATGAATTCAGACCAAATCCATTCCGCTGATAATGATGCGGCAACTGAAACGCAAGCCCCTGACGCAATGCGGATTGATCCGGCGATGACCCAAACGCTCGCTCAGGCATCGCTTGCTGCCTATAACGATTATGAGGGGAAGCCATTTACGCCTCCTGCGAATTACAGATTTTTCGCGCGGTTTACCGGCTGGGATGATTGGATCGGGGAATTTGGCGAAGAAGAGCGCTTCGGCTTAATCTTTAAATATTTCGGTCCGCAACAGATCGCCAACCGTTTCATCGTTGCGTTTCGCGGCACCGATTCCTATTCGGATATGCTTGAGGACGCCTTCTGGGAATGGTCAACCTTTAAGCCGTATCGCAACTCCGTTTCTCCCACGCCGGATGATGTGTGCGGCGGTTTCAACGGAATCTACGCAACGAAGGGCGGTTCGATGTCCGCGACAATGCAGCAGCAAATTTTCAGCTTGCTGCCGGAGAATCCGTCGGAGGTGCTGATCACCGGTCACAGTCTCGGCGGGGCTTTGTCACAGCTTTTCACGTTGGACATTAGCGCGAGCTTTCCGAATGTGAGAATCAGGACGATCAATTTTGCCAGCCCGCGCGTCGGCGGACAGGATTGGAAAGCGGCTTGCGATAATTCAGGCGCGACCTCAAGGATCACCCGCGTCATCAACTACTACGATTATGTGCCGGATTTCCCACAGATGATCGTTGATAATTATGTCTCGATAGGAACGGAGTTTCAGACGGCATTTTACGGACCTGATTGGGGAATTTTAGACGAGTTGCCGCGCCACCGACTGCTCAATCTGATGACGGTGGTGAGCCATTGTTTATGGTTGCCATCTCAGATTTGGGTGGGAAATTTTTGGGACGCAGTTAAGCCCAACTATCTAATGAAAAGCGTTGCGCCGCCCGATGTGTCGAAGGATGAGATCATAGCCAAACTGCGTGAATTGCACGAATTGGAAATCTCAACCCGCGCGGCGGAAAGCCGGACAATACCTCTTATTCAAAGTTAGACCGCGAAGCGGAGACGTTTTTTAGAGGACAGATTATGGCAAGCGAAACGACAAACACATTCGACTAAAAGGGGCTTATCAGACTACCAGGGATAGGGTAAGAAAACGGAAAAACTCCGTGTAATGAATTTTCAAATTCAAATCTCTTGTATTTTTACAAAAGAATACCTTTCCCTTATCTCTAAACGCCCTAAATAGAAGCAAAAACTATCAAAAGAAAAGAAAAAAAGGGAGAAATCAATCTCCCTTTACCAGAATTGAATTTAATTAAATTCAAGCCGCTTCCTTCATTTCAACTTCAGTTACAAAAAAACATGCAATGCCGGAACATAGTATCGCAATCATCAAGACATGATTGATTACCGCTTCCGCATTCAATTCTGCAAGCTGCGCGTTCGTCTAAACAAGCGTCGCAGTCACTTGTTGCCCGTGCCGTATTCGTCCGGTCGGCAGTCATCCAACCCAGACATAATAAAAGCAGCCCGAGAGTCAGTATTTTTCGCAAGAGTTTTCCGTTTCTTTTCATCTTTCATCCTTTCTTTTCAGAGAAATCGTTTTCCGCCTAAGCTGAAGATCGGCAAAGTTTTAGCTTATAACTTTGCCTGCACTTCAGCTTCTTTCTCGGATGAGAGCGTCCCCATCCATGAATCACTTATGATTCCGTCATTATTAATCAGTATTAAAGTCGGCGTTCCATTTCGATAATCGCGACATTGGCAAAAAGCTCAATTTTATTTGCTGAAGTTTTCATTGCGAATCAATATCCAAAAAGCCTTTTTTTGATATGAGAAAGAGACAAACTGCCCAACAAGTATGTCTATATCTCTAACGCCCTAAATCGAAACAAAAACTATCAAAAGAAAAAGAAAAAAGATTCGCTTTTCAAGAATCCTTTAAGGAGCGCGCCGGACGCGGCAATTCGCGCCCGGCTCAGAGAGGTCTGTGGATGTCAATACTTTCACTTGCCAAAAACATTACTTTCGGCTTATAGCTTGATCTTGAGGGGCGAGCGCGCTTTCAATCAAAGAGACTTCCCAAAAGCTGCTTTTCCCTTTTGATTTCAAATGCAGCGCCAACACGCCGCCATACCGCACACTTGGTTTGTTTTCGAGTAATTTAAACAGTATTTTCATCAAGCGAGAACGCAATCTGCTTATGTCGCACATGATGCGAGCCGTTTTGATTTCAAAATATTTTCCGCCGAAATATTTCCGATTCGTGATTGGCTTTGCTAAAAAGAGCGAAAAGTATGGATCGGGAATATTTGAATCCGTAAACCGAAATTCATTTTCTTTGTTGATTCGAGCCGATATTTTTACGATCTGCGCTTTTTATTAGGGAAATTTGACATTGCCGGTCATAAGCCGGAAAATGCAGGCGACCAACGGCATAAGAGATGTATTACTCGAAGCTTTATTTTCCGGGCAATTGTCTTGGCGCTGCCGAATCAATTTGTTTTCAATACAAACAGTGAGGAATCAGGACAATAAAATGCAAAGAAAAATTTTCTCTTTTTCACTGGCAGTTGCCGCCGTCATACTGCTAAACGACGCGGCATCAGCCCAACGATTTGTCGCAGCTTTAAACTCGCTACAAGTGGTGCCGTCGGCAAACTCAACCGCGCGCGGAACTTGTGAAATGTATCTTGAAGATACTAGCCAATCCCCGACTTTGAGCATATCTTGTCAATATTCCGGCTTATCGAGCGTAGTTACCTCAGCGCATATTCATGTCAATGGACCTCCGGGACAAAATGGGGACATCTTAATCAATTTAACCCCGCCGGTAGGCACGACCAGCGGCTTAATTCTTTTCTTTGAAGGAATTAACCTGACAGCGGCGCAAGCCGCAGAAATACGCGCCAAACGCTGGTATATGGATTTTCATACGACAAATTTCCCGAACGGCGAGATTCGCGGGCAATTCAAAATCGCCACGCTCGATTTCGACGTAGACGGTGACGGACGCACCGACCCTTTTGTTTACCGTCCGAGCAACGGTTTCGGCTATGCGCTGCGCAGCACTAACAACAGTGTTTTCGCTCGACAATTAGGCGGGCAGCCGACCGATCTTTTTCCTCTGATTGCCGACTTTGACGGTGACGGGCTGGGCGATGCCGGTTTTGTTCGCGTCAATCCGATCACGGGCGCGGCAACTACAATTTACACGCGAAGCAGAGATAATGTTGTTCGCGAGGTTCAGTGGGGCAATGTGGCGTTGAACGACGCGCCCGCCGCCGGCGATTACGACGGAGACGGCAGAACAGACATCGCCGTCTACCGAATCTCAAATGGCATCTGGTACATTCTTCAAAGCTCAAACAATCAGCCGCGCTATGAAAACTGGGGTCAGCCCAGAGTTGATATTCCTTGTGCGGGCAATTACGACAAAGACGGCAGAACCGATTTGTGTGTTAACCGGGTTGAAAACAATCAGCTCGTCTGGTACATCCGCCGCAGCTCGGATAATCAATCTCGCCGCGTTGTCTGGGGGCTTTCGACCGATGCTGTTTTTCCCGGCAATCCCATTGATATTGACGGCGACGGCGTCAACGATATTATCGTGACACGAGTTGAAAACGGACTGCGATTTTATTACGCTTTGCGAAGCTCTGATAACTCCGTATTTGCTTTGCAATGGGGACTGGCGAGCGACGGAATCAGATTCGGAGATTACGACGCCGATGGGAAAACCGATTTCGCCGCGCTGCGTCCGATCAACAATCAATTAATCTGGTTTATCCGCCAAAGTTCCGACAATCAAACGCGAGTTCTTAATTGGGGTTTGCCCGGAGACCAATAAAATTTGCTAACGAAGAAATTTCCGTTAAAAAAGGCGCGCAACAAATCTCTGTTGCGCGCCTTTTTCTTTACATTTCTTATAAAATTATTGACACCGCACCCGAAATTCCGCACAATGCTTTCACAATCCGGTTTAACTAAAAATTAGAATCATTCGGTTGGGATTTTCATCCCTCTTGAACATTGACGAAGGAAGGAATTTGAAAGAAATGCAAAGAAAGATTTTCTCTTTTTTACTGGCTTTTGCCGCCGTCGTGGTGCTCGGCAGCGCCGCATCAGCCCAACAAAAATTTACGGCATCAATGAACCCGCTTCAGGAAAATCCGCCAGTCAATTCAAACGGGCGCGGAAACTGCGTTATTACACTTAACTTCGCACAAACTCAAATCACTGACGTTACTTGCACCTTTTCCCAATTAACGAGCGGAGTCACCCAAGGTCATATTCATGGTCCCGCGGCTCCGGGAGCAAATGCAGGCATTTTGTTTGATTTGACTCCACCGACCGGCGTAACTTCCGGGACATTCAGCAGAGGACCGTTTACTCTTACTGCAGACCAACTTACCCTTTTACGTACCAAACGTCTTTACGTGAACATTCATACGTCGAATTTTCCGGGCGGAGAAATTCGCGGACAAATTAAAATCCAGACGACTCCGTATGATAACGACGGCGACGGACGCACGGATCTTAGGGTTTATCGTCCGAGCACATTTACCTTTCACGTCCTTAACAGCATCAACAACAGCATATTCAATAGCGCAATGGGTCTGGGTTTTCCAAATCCAGTAACACAACAAGTAATTCCGTTACATTCGGCGAGCGATGATTATGACGGCGACGGGCGCGGCGATCTGGTTTTACTCAGAGCAAGCAACAGTCTTATTTACTGGCGGATTCTGCTAACCGGCAGCAATACAATTCGAGAAGTGAATTGGGGTAGAACCGATACTTTCGATGACCTTGTGCCAGCCGATTATGATGGCGATGGTAAAACTGATATTGCGGTTTATCGCTTCACAACCGGAATTTGGTATATCCTTCAAAGCTCAAACAACCAGCTTCGCACCGAATTTTGGGGGACGCCCGGAAATAATACCGAATATGGCATGGTTGGCGATTTTGACAGAGACGGTCGTAACGATCTTACTATTCTTCGTCCTACAGCTAATGGCTGGGGTTGGTTTACAAGACGCACCAGTGATAATGCTATGCGAATTACCTATTGGGGCAATCCTGACACTGACTTTTTCTATACGTATGCGCAAATTGATATTGACGGTGATGGTATTCAAGACAGAATGGTCTATCGCGATCAAAATCCACCTACTCAAACTGCCGACAACTTCGGCAATCAAATTACTTTTTTAATTTTGCGTAGCTCCGATAACGGACAATTTATTTTGCCGTTTGGTTTGGATTCCGATTCGTTTGTTTTCGGCGATTATGACGTCGACGGTAGAACCGATATAGTGGCTCGCCGAATTATCAATAATCAAATGATTTGGTTTATCTACCAAAGCTCAAATGCTCAAGTAAGAATTGTTAATTGGGGCATTGTGAACGATGAAATCGCAGGCGAAGACGAAAGCGAAAGCGACTTTGCCGCTTCAACTATGTTGAAAAGCAGCAGGTAACTTTTCGTTTCTTTAAGCTAAAAACGGCGCGATTAATCGCGCCGTTTTTTTTTGAGCAAATCTGTAAAATCATTTAATTTTCCAGCAGCAATCTCAGTCTTTAATTCATCGAGCGTTTCCGTTAGTTGCGTTGAAAACCGTTCAGTTAATTGTTTCACGTCTTTAACATCCGCAAAAGTTTCAACTCTTCCGATTTTGGCAAAAGCTGCGGGTTTAAATTCGCCCTGAAATTCATAACGCATTGCCACTGGCGCGGCTAAGCATTCGCCCGTTTTTTCCATGATTCGCGCCAAACCTTGATAAAATCGCAAAGGTCTCGCATCATTTGGCAAAATCCCGCCCTGCGGAAAAATCCAGAGAGCGCGATTCGGTTTTTCTTTTAAAATTTCAACCGCATAATTAATACTGCGCAGACCCTCGCGCGGATTTTCCCGAACAACCGAAAACGCGCCCAGACGCCGAAACAGAAACAGTTGTTTCAATTGTTTCTCCTCCATCATCAGGAAATGGTCTAAGCGAGCGGCGCGCCCGATTTCAAACGCGATGAGTCCGTCCCACCAGCTCGAATGATTTGCGTATAAAACGAGCGGCAAATCCGATTTGCGGTTTTGCAGATTTTCGATTCCCTGAACACGCAAAGCCGCAAATCTGCGTCGAAACAAATTGCGGTTATAAACGGCAAACAACGTTTCAAACAGATGGCTTTTATTTGCCTTTAACATTCTGAAATTTCAGATTTGAGATTTGAAAACACGCGGAACACGCTTTGAGACGCGGCAGGTTATTTCGTAGGAAATCGTGTCGGAAATTTCCGCAATTTCCTCAACCGTAATTTGTGCGCCGCGCTGTTCGCCAATGAAAACAACTTCGTCAAAAAGTTTCGCGTCCTTTACGTCCGTCACATCAACAATAATCAAATCCATAGAAACGCGACCGACGACGGGCGCAAATTTTCCGTTGACAATGAATTTGCCGCGACTTGAAAGAGAGCGCGGGATGCCGTCGTTATAACCGATTGGGACGGTCGCAATCAGCGATTCTCTTTCGGTTTTGAACGAGCAGCCGTAGCCGAGCGTTTCGCCAGCCGGCACTCGTTTGAGCAGAGTGATTTCCGTCCGAATGCTCATTACCGGTTTCAGCCGGTAAACCGTTTTGCTCGGCGGAAAAATGTCTATGCCGATTCCGTACAGCGCGCCACCGATTCTGACCAGATTTTTCCACGAACTCGGATGCGCCAGTGCGCCCGGCGAATTTGCCAAATCGCGCCACGTCGGGCGAAAGCCTTTTTCGTGAAATATCAGCACGGCTTCGTTGAAACGGCTGATTTGCTCGTTGGTAAAATCGTTCCGGCAGGATTCATCGGCTGCGGCAAAATGAGACATCAAACCGTCAACGCGAAGATTTTTTAATTCCTTGAGCTTGTTGGCAAATTCCGTAAGCTCGTCAAATCGAACTCCGAGCCGGTTCATTCCGGTATCAACTTTAACGTGGACATCGGCAATTTCGCCGCGCTCCTGCGCCGCACGATTAAGCATTTCCGCCGATTCGACGTTGAAAACGACGGGCGTGATTCGCTCTCTGAGACACATCGTTTCCTGCCCGCGCCAAAATCCGCCGAGCGATAAAATCGGCTGCTCGATTCCGCTTTGCCTGAGTTCCGCGGCTTCTTCCGGCAGCGCGACGCCAAACCAAGCCGCCCCTTCATCGCTCAACCTGCGGGCGCACGAAACCGCGCCGTGACCGTAAGCATCGGCTTTAACAACAGCCATTATCGCCGCCGATTCTGCAACAAAATCGCGCATCGTGCGATAATTTTCAGCCAGATTTTCGAGATTGATTTCAGCCCGCGTCGGTCTCATCAGTGAGCAGTGAGCAGTGAGCAGTGAGCAGTGAAAAGCAGATTCATTTTCTGCTCACCGCTCACTGCTCACTGCTCACTCGTTAAAGCCGCCATCGCCTCGATAAAGGTCTTCAAAGCGCGTGAGTTCTTTGATAAATGTCAGCGTGACCGCGCCGGTCGGACCGTTGCGCTGTTTGGCGATGATGATTTCGGCTTGATTAAAGTTTTCGTCGGTCGGTTTGTAATATTCCTCGCGGAAAATAAACGCCACAACGTCGGCATCTTGTTCGATACTGTTATGAACAATAATGTCGTTGGCGACAAAGTTGTGCAGTTCATCAACGGTCAAATCATAAACTTCTTCTTCACCGTCGAACTCGATTGAAACGATCTCGTCCCAGTAAACATCGCTTTCAGCCAAAGCCGAGAGATAATCCGAACTGACTACCTGAGCAACCCGCAATGCGCGGGAACGGCTTAGGTTTTGTTTATACAAGCCGGTTCCGCAATACGCTGTGTTAATTTGCTCCATCATTTGGCGCGTTGTCATTTTTAGATCGGTCATTGCCGGAACGACAGCCTCGCGCCAAATTGTATTTGGGATAACGTCGCGATTAGTATTCTCTATTCGGTTTGCCATAAAAACGGCAATTTCGTTCAAAGATTCTGTTTTGTAACGACCGACCGCGCCGACTTTTTGAACGAATGTTTCCAAATCGGATTTTCCACTGATGATGACGTGATATTGGTCGCGTCCTTTACCTGACTGCGGAATTGTTCGCAGCCGCGCATTGATACCCAATCTTAAGAGTAAGGATTGAACATCACGCGCCAATCTTTCACTGCTGGTAGCATAATAAATGCTTGGGCGCGCTTTTTTGCCCTGAACCAATCGAACGCTTCCGTCAGTCGCCCAAAGATGCCGCAGGAAACAGGCAATTCCGGCTTCAGGTTGACGAAAAACCTTTTCAGGAACGAATTTCTGATGCGACCTTAATCCCCAAATTCCTAACGATTCAAGCCATTCGGCAACGGCACTGCGAACATTATGTGTATGTTTCCGCGTTGAAGAAAGATAAACCTGAAGCCATTGTCTTTCTTCTTTAATTCGAGGTTTTACTTCATCACCGAAAATTTCAACAGCCAAACTCGCAACCGTTTCGGCTAAATCTTTTTCTCTTGTGGTGTATTGAATGGCGTGTCGCGGCAAAGTACAGCCATCGCCGATTAAGTGTCCAAGCAAACCGAGTTCTGCAAACGACATTGTTTGCTCGGTTGAATTGAAAATGCGGCGCGGCAACGCAATAAATTCGCCTGTTTGCAATTCGTCCAAACGCTTCCAACCTGCGAAAGCAAGGAACTTGTGGTTTGCGGTAGCTCGAATAATTCGCCCTAAACGGGTTCGCAGACGGAAAACGGATTTTCTTCCCGTTGAGAAGGCGTTGCTGACAACTGCCTTTTCCAGCTTCCACGTTTGTTTGTTCAAAGCCCAGACTTTAAAGCCTGATTTTCCAATTAAATGGGAAATGGGAATAACTTCGCCGGTTTCCGCCAAAGCTATCAGGCTGTCTCCGGTTAAACATCCCGACTCACGCAAATCCGAAAGCTGCGGTTTGTGATCGGAACGATTTTCCGCCGCGCGAGACAATTGCGAGAGCGCGATTAGCGGCACATTTAGCTCTTTCGCCAGACCTTTCAGCTCACGCGAGATTTGCGAAACTTCCTGCTGGCGCGATTCGATTCGCTTGTTGCCGCCCGTCATCAATTGCATATAGTCGACGATAATCAAATCGAGCCGCTTTTGCTCCGCCGCCAGACGCCGCGCTTTGGCGCGCATTTCCAAGACGGAAATTCCGGGCGTGTCGTCAATAAAAATCTTCGTCTCGGCTAAACGCCCAAGAGCTTCGCCGAGACGTTCCCATTCCTGACGCGACAAAAAACCGTTGCGAAAACGATGCGCGTCAACCATCGCTTCCGAGCAAAGCATACGCATCACGAGCTGCTCTTTCGACATTTCGAGCGAGAAAAAACCGACCACAGCATCGGCTTGAAGCGCCGCCCGCTGGGCAATGTTCAAGCAGAACGCGGTGTTGTGAACGCAAATATCATTGGCGACAAAATTATGAGTTTCGGGAATTGTTAGATCATAAACCTGTTGCTCGCCAGCATATTCGATTGAAACGATTTCGTCCCAGTAGATTTCGCTCTTGGCGAGACTTTTTAAAGCGTCATTTTCCAGCGCCACTGCAAATTTCGCCAAACGGTCGCGCGAAGGCGCACGTTGCCCGGCGTGAACGTTCGACGCGCCTTGAATCGCCGCTCGTTTTGCCAGCGAAGACCAGCTTTCCGCGCCTTTTCCGGCGGCAATTTTTTCCCAGATTTCCATCGGAATCAAATCGCTGTTTGTCTGGTAATTTCTATTTTCGAGTGCATCCAGAACTTGTTTCAACGCGGCTTCTTTACCGTAAATTCCGATTTCGCGGATAAAAGTTTTAATCGAAAGCGCATCGGTAATGTCCAATTGCCAAGCGTCGCGCCGTTCGTTTTTATATTTGACCGACCGTTTTTTGAGCTTTGCAATCACGCCGTAACGCAACAACAAATGCTGAATTTGCCGAATCATTCGTTCGCTGACCGAAGCAAAACCAAGTTGCGGCTGCCCGCTTGTCAACACACACGCCCAACCGTCTGTTGAGAAAAGACGATTTAAAAACAAAGCAAGCTGTTCTCGTTTAAGCGTAAAAACTTCATCAGGAATAAACTTCCGATGAGAGTTACAGCCCCAAACACCTAATTTTCTTAACCATATCGTTACCGCATTGCCAGCAGTTTTGTTTGAATTTCTAATTCTTAAAGTAGGCGTCCGATTTGAGACTTTGGCGACAACAGCTTCAACGCCTCCGAATTCCTCAACTGCTTCTACAAAATCACTTTCTAAAGACGGTTTTCCGACAATAAACAGAGGAGAACCATTAGTAATAGAACCATCGCCAAGCAAATAACTTAAAATTTTAACTTCACAGTTCCGCCATTCATTGCTACCAAAAATATTAATAACTCTTGGAACTGCTATTTTTGAACCGACCTTTAACTCCTCAAGCCGTTTCCATCCGTCTATCGTTAAATATGGATGAGTCAATGTTGTTTTAATTTGACGACCAAGTCTAGTTATCACTTGAAAAACAGGCTTGATGCCATCGTCAATAAAATCGCTGGCTTCGATTAGCTTAAATTTATAATTTTCTTGAAGAGTAAGTAATTTGGCGTATTTATTTCGATAAATTTCTTCGATTGTTTTAACGCTTCCGTCAGCCAACAAAATCTCAGTGTCAAAAGCCTCGCATTTTCCCATGCTAGGTCTTGCAGCTACAATAATTAAGTCATTTTTCTGCATACCCGAAGTCATCGAATCCAAATCGCGGTAACCTGTCGTTAAACCTGTCAGCGCGGAAGCGTCTTTGCGTTGCGCATATTCCTGAACTTTGACGAAAACGTCTTCGGCGACCGGGCGAACCGCGACGAAACTTTGTTTGGTGCGTTTGTTGGCGAGCGCGAAAATCAGTTGTTCGGCGCGGTCGAGAACGATTTCTGCATCGTCTTCTTCAGCAAGAGCTTCGGAAACGATGGTGTTGCAAGCCTTGATTAAATTGCGGGCGAGGGCTTTTTCAGAAACGAGTTTGGCGTAATGATGAATGTTGTTGAAATGCGGCAGACCATAAGTTAAATTGGCGATTGCCGCAACTCCGCCGTAAGATTCAAGCTTTCCTTCTTTTTTTAATTCTTCGCCGATTAAAATCGGATCAATTTTTGCGCCGCGCTCAAACAGCGCAATCATTCCGTTAAATACCGCGCGATGAAAAGGCGAGTAAAAATCGTCCGGCGTGAGCTGTTCGATTGCCTGATTAATCAGAGAATTATCGAGCAAAATCGCGCCCAAGATAGCGCGCTCGCCCTCGGTGTTCGATGGCAGCGGGCGCTCCAGAAATTGGTCACGGTTTGCTTGAAAATCTCTCGCCATTCGATTTTAGAAAGGAAAAAAGACAAAAAAAGACTGCAAGTCGTCAAAAGTTTTGACGCTACTTGCAGTCAGTAATTTACTACAAGCCGGGCGCACAGCAAAGCGATTTCCGCCGCTTGTAATGCCCCGTAAAATTTAGGCTTCAGCCGTATCGGTTCCGGCTTCTGTTCCGGTGTTTTGGTTATCGCCCGCGTTTTCAGCAGTTTCCGCCGAATCAGTTTTTTTCTGAGCGCGAACGCCGCCTTCGCCTAGAACTTCGATTGGGATTTCAATCGTAACTTCGCGGTGAAGACGAACGTGAGCGGTGTAATCGCCGAGTTCTTTGATCGTTTCGTCCAAAGAAATTCGTCGGCGGTCAATCTCATAGCCTTTCGCTTTAAGGGCTTCGGCGACATCCATCGTCGTCACCGAACCGAAAAGAAGACCGTGTTCGCCCGCGCGTCGCTCAAACGAAAGCGTAATGCCTCGCATCTGTTCGCCCTGCATATCGGCGGTTGATTTTTCTTTCGCCTCTTTTTTCAACAGCGCGGCGCGCTCGTTTTCAACTTGTTTGACGTTGCCTTTGGTGGCTGTGATAGCGATTCCGCGCGGAATCAGATAATTGCGCGCGTAACCGGCTTTCACCTTTACGATTTCGCCGCGTCCGCCCAAATTGTCAACGTCTTCGCGTAAAAGAACTTGTGTTGTAGCCATTTTTAATAAAAATCCTTTCTTTTTCGTTTAGTCGGTGACAAACGGCAAAAATGCGATTGTCCGGGCGCGTTTGATCGCTTCGGCGAGCATTCGCTGGTGAATCGCGCAATTGCCCGAAATGCGGCGCGGCATAATTTTGCCGCGTTCGGGAATAAACGCATTTAAAAACTTGATGTCTTTAAAATCAATAATATCAACTTTGTCGCGGCACAGAGCGCAGGATTTTTTGCGCGAGACGCGGCGAAAACCGCCGCGCATCTGGCGAAATTCCTGCTCGATGCTTTCCATTCCCTGAAAATCGTTTCCGTTTTCTTGTTCTGCCATATTTTTTAAAGCGTACGGGCTATTTAAGCCTCTACGGTTTCCTCCTCTGTTGCTGCTGCCGCGGCAAAATTAAAATCGTCATTGCGGTTGCGTCTGCCGCCTCCGCCCGAACTGCGGCGCGAAGCTTTACGCTCGCGTTTTGCTTTGAATTTAGCGGCGCGCCGACGATCTTCGTCAACCCTGACCGTGATGTAGCGAACAACCGCATCGCTGACGCGCATTCGGCGTTCCAGCTCGGCGATTTCCTGTCCGCTGCCGTCTATTTCAAAAAGGAAATAACGTCCTTCGGTTTGATGTTTGATTTCGTAAGCCAAGCGGCGCATTCCCATATCTTCTGATTTGGTTATCGTTCCGCCTTGTTTTTCGATGATTCCTGCAACGCTCGCGGGAAAACCAGCGAGATCTTCTTCTGATGAATTCCGGTCGACAATTACGACCACTTCGTATGTTCTAGTTTTTGCCATCTTTCTCCTCTCGGATATTTAGCCTCGTCTCTAAGGACGAAGCGAAGAGTTTTTTGAAATTCAGTTTGAAATTTCAAATCAATTAAATTGTGCCATTGCTTTTTCCACACCGTCTCGAATGACGGCGCGAATCGCGTCGGCGCTGCGTTTTAAAATTTCTGCAAGCTCGGCTTGCTCTTGTTTTGAAAATCTTTCCAAAACAAAATTTCTCGTGTTTGCAAGCGGGTGTTCAGGTTGAATCCCGATTCGCAAACGGATGAATTCTTCTGTTTTCAAATTCGCGGCGATTGATTTCAGACCATTATGTCCGCCTGAAGAACCGCGCGGGCGAAGCCGAATTTTGCCGAACGGCAAAGCCAAATCGTCGCTGACGACAATCAATTTCGGTTTATCGTCTCGATATTCGTTTTTCGCCAAAAGACACGAAATTGATTCGCCGCTCAAATTCATAAACGTCTGCGGCTTAACCAATTCGACGCGCTCGGTTTCAATTTCGATTCGACCTAAAAAAGCGCGACAATCTTTGCGTTTAATTTGAGTCCCGCTCTGTTCAGCCAGCAAATCTACAAGCAAAAACCCGACGTTATGTCTGGTTAGCTCGTAATCCGAGCCGGGATTTCCCAAACCGACTATCAAACGCACCGTTTTCAATTACGAATTACGAATTTCAAATTACGAATGTCGGAATTTATTTTTTAAAATATTCCTTCATTCGTAATTCGTAATTTGAAATTCGTAATTGACTTCTATTCTTCGTCTCCGCCTTTTTCTTCAACCACTTCAGGCTCGCCCGGTTCGACTTGCGAAGTCAGAGACGCTTCGAGCGCTTCGTCGGATACGTATTTAACCGTCGCGACAACCTGTTTCGGATCTGCTAAAAGCGTGATTCCTTCCGGCGGTTTGATGTCTTCGATATGCAGGACTTCATTTAAGCCGAGATTGGAAACGTCCGCTAAAATCGCATCCGGAATCAAGCTCGGACGACAGCGAATTTGAACGTTGTGCAAAACAAGATCGAGAATTCCGCCGTCATCAATGACGCCTCTCGCTTCGCCTTCGACGTGAAGTGGGACGGTGACTTCGATTTCCTGCCCGCGAACAAGGCGCTTTAAATCAGCGTGTTTCAATTTACCCTTGAGCGGATCAATTTGCCGATCTACAAACATAACTTCGGAAGCGCCCGCGCCGTCAACATCAATTGTAAAAATCGTCGAAGCGCCGCGATCAGTGCGCAGAATCGCCGCCAAATCGCGCAGATCAGCCGCCGCCGAAACTGCCTCGCCTTCTCCGCCGTAAATCGTGACCGGCACTTTGCCCGCAGCACGCAATCGGCGCGAATCGTTTTTCCCGCGCCCTTCCCTTACCTGGGCTTTAACCGTAACTTGTTCGTTATTTGCCATAACTCTGAAACCTCGTTTTGATAAAAACTTTCTATACAAAAAGCGAAGAAACGCTGGTTTCTTCGTGAATTGATTTAATTGCGCGCGCTAAAATTCGCGCTACGCTTAAAACTTTTACTTTGCTCATCGAAGCCCCGGCTTCGGAAAGCGGAATCGTATCGGTCACAACGACTTGCTCATATTCCGATTTTTCGAGCTTTTCAATTGCCTGCCCCGACAAAACCGGATGCGTAAAACAAGTGTGAATGCGTTCCGCGCCCGCATTTTTCAACGCTTCGGCAACTTTTGTCAGCGAACCGCCAGTGTCGCACATATCGTCAACGACGATGCAATTTTTGCCGCGAACATCACCGACGACATTCATCACTTCCGCTACATTCGCTTTTTCCCGCCGCTTATCGCAGAGCGCAAGCCCGGCATCCAGCCGCTTCGCGTAAGCCCTCGCGCGTTCGGCGCCGCCCGTGTCCGGCGAAACAACTGTCAGATTCGGCATCCGATTATCCTGGTAATAACTGATAAATTCGGGCGCGGCGTACAAATGGTCAACCGGAATATCGAAAAAGCCCTGAATCTGCGAAGCGTGCAAATCCATCGTCAAAACGCGGTTGACGCCTGCGGCTTCGATCAAATTTGCGACGAGCTTTGAAGCAATCGGAACTCGCGGACGGTCTTTTTTGTCCGAGCGCGCAAAACCGAAATACGGAATTACCGCCGTGATTCTTTCCGCTGACGAGCGGCGAAAAGCGTCAACCATAATCAGCAAATCCATCAAATTGCGGTCTGACGGCGGACAAGTCGGCTGAACGATAAAAACGTCCGCGCCACGCACGTTTTCTTCAATAAAAAAATTAAATTCGCCGTCGGAAAACCGCTTGTTGCTCGACCGTCCCAGATCGCAGCTTAAATAATGACAAATGTCATCCGCCAGCCGCGGATTTGCGTTTCCCGAAAAGACTTTGATGCTGCCCGTTACGCTCATCTCAAGGTTTTACAAATGAGAGACGAGCGACAAGCCGGAATTAATTTGCCTGACTCATCGCTCGTCACTGGTCTTAAAAATTGGCTGGGGCGGGAGGATTCGAACCTACGAGTGCCGGATCCAAAGACCGGTGCCTTACCACTTGGCTACGCCCCAATAAACTGCTTGAATTTTAGCTCAAATCTTTGAGCAAATTCCAACACGGCTCAAGCTGCTTTCGATACTCAGCGCGCGAAATTGTTTCGCACGAACACACTCGCCATGTCGGTTCATTTCGACCGAAAAGCCGGACCGCCTGCTGCCGTGATTCAATGTTGTCAAAGATTGCGAAAACGCTCGCTCCGCTGCCTGAAAGAAGCGCGCCGCTTGCGCCCGCCTGCAAAAGCCGGCTCTTAACTCTTGCGATTTCCGGTTTCAGCCGGAAAACTGTCTTTTCAAAATCGTTATGTAAACCTGTTTGTAGAAAATCAGCGTTTTTGGCTTCAAAACGACAAATTTCAAGGATAGTTTTTGACATTTCGTTTGTCAAGAGCGGCGCGTTGAGCGCTTGATAAGCCTCACCCGTCGGCACATTTTCGTCGGGCGTGATAATCAGCAATAATGTTTTCGGAACATCCGGCAAAAGCTCGATTTCGGTCCCAAGTCCCGTTCCGAGCGCAGTTCCGCCCGTTAGAAAAAACGGCACGTCCGCGCCGAGTCTTGCGCCGATTTCACTCAATTCACCTTTATTTGTTTTTATTTCCCACAAATGTGCGAGCGCAATTAAAGCAACGGCGGCGTCGCTCGATCCGCCGCCCAGACCGCCGGGCGACGGAATTTGTTTTTCGAGATGAATTCGCGCGCCCTTTGCGACTGAAAATCTTTCGCGCAGAGCATTTGCCGCGCGCAGAATTAAATTGCTCTCATCTGTTGGAACTTCGGGCGCATCGCAAGTCAAAACCTTTTCGCTCGCCGATTCGAAAGTTAATCGGTCGGCGAGCGAAACGGTTTGAAAAACCGTGCAAATTTCGTGAAAACCGTCTGCGCGTTTTCCTAAAACGCGCAGCGTCCAGTTGATTTTGGCGAAAGCCGGAAACTTTAACATCAATTACGAATTACGAATTACGAATTACGAATTCGCCGATGTTAAAGCTCGTAATTCTTAATTCGTCGCTTTTAGGCTTTTGACAGCACCGCGAGCGATCTGCGGTTTATTATCCAAAATTTGAAACGAATTGAAAAATTTGTCCACCTCAGCTTGAAAAACTTTGGCTAGAGCGGGCGTTGCGCTGTTTAAATCCGGCATTCCGACGAAAAGCATATAGACTCGGTTTTTGGTGACGAATGCGCGCTCTTTGTAATGTAAGCCGTCCTGGACGAATGTCATATCACTTATGAAAACACCGTTCGGCAGCATTTTGGCTTTTTCAAATTCCATCCATTCCCGAAGCATGAGTTCATCCGTCGCGCTTTCGGAAGATAAAACCAGAATGCCGCTTTTTTCGTCGTAATCAATTTTTTGCCATTTGTAATCAATTACTAAAATACGGAAACCGCTCCATTGCGCCTCCAAATCATAAACCGACACATTGTTCAAAAACGAAGGTTCAACTTGGGCGTGTGTTTTTACGACCTGGCTTCTGATTGCCGAAACGATTTTTTGCTTTTCCGCAGAATCAATTTCTTCCGGTTGTGCGGGCAGAGAAACTTTAAAATTCTTTCCCTCAGGCGAAAAAGTTTTCCAAGCCTCAAGCTGGCGATTTGCCGTTTGCGAGCTTGTTTGCGCCGCAGAGCCGGAAACAAAAACGAAGGCGAGCAGAAACGTGGCGAGCGAATAATGGAAGTATTTTTTCATAATTGTTGGTAGGAATAGACCGCAGATAACGCGGATTTAACGGATTGAACGCAGATTTTTAAGACAATAAAATTATCTGCGTTTTATCTGCCGAATCCGCGTCATCTGCTGTCTATTTGTTAATCTCTGAAAACTTGTGTGAAGTAGTATTTACCGTCGGACGAAACGGCGACGCCGATTCCGCTCCGCGTCCAATCATTGCTAAACAAATTGCGGCGATGACCTTCGGAATTGAGCCAGCATTCGATTGCCGTGGCAACCGGATTTTTGGAGCTTTGGTTTGCGGCGATATTTTCGCCGATTCCTCGCCAATCGGTGATTCCGACATTGCGCGCCCGTTCGTCAACCATTTCGCCCCGCGCTCCGCGATGGGTGAAATTGCCGGAATTTGCCATCGTTTCCGAATGCTCGCGCGCGAGATATAGCATTTCTGCGTCCAAAACGAGCGGCGGCAGATTCGCTTTGCGGCGCGCGGCATTGATTAAATCAAAGGCTTCGCGTTCGAGCGAGTTAGGTGCAAGATTAAATTTCGCGCTTTTGACTGTAGAAAAACCTGATCTTGATTCGGAGATGCGGCGAGTCGGAGTTGATTGATTTTCGCTCCAGCTAGCGAACAGAATGGCTTGCGGTTTGTCGTTTTTTGCGGCGGCAGTTTGTCCGGGAACGTGCGATACTGCGGCGAGCAGAAATAGGACGGCGATAATTTGCCAGAAGGCTGCGGTTTTGACGTTTTGCATTTCCTTAGTTCGGCAGCCAGACAATCTCAAAATTCACAGGTGATTTGAGATTCACGGCTTTGCGTGCATTGCCTCGCGGCAAGCGTGCTTTTATCGTTTAAGGTTTCGAGTGTCTTTTTGTGACAAGGTTTCGGGTCGGCTGTCTGCCGACCGATAGAAATTTTGTCAATGTAATTAAGAGTTTTAATTTGGAAGTGATTCCAGAAAGACGGGAGAAGTTTAGCGGGTAAATTTTACGAAAGCAAATCAGACCGCGATTACTTACGGTCTGATTTGCCGCAATTTACTTTTTATCGTTCATTTTGGCGCGAACGCGAGCAATTTCAACGGGCTGTTTGAGCAGCGTCAGAGCTTTACGCCAAGCGGTTTTCGCCTGTTCGATTTTGCCCTGTTTTTCGTAAACATCGCCGAGATGTTCCTGCACCGCCGCCGAATTCGGGTTGCGTCGCGCGGCTTCACTTAAATGTTTTTCGGCTTCGTCAAGCTGATTGAGGCGAAAATAAGCCCAGCCGAGACTGTCCAGAAACGAAGAATTTCCGGGTTCGGTTGCAACAGCGCGTTTGATCAAATTCAAGGCTTCCGGCAGCCGCTCGCCGCGTTCGACGAGAAAATAACCGAGGTTGTTGAGCGCGGTCGGATTTTCCGGTTCTTTTTTCAAAACTTCGCGCAGGCTCGTTTCGGCATCGCGGAAATTCCCTGCGGCGTTTTGCGCGCTTGCCAGAGTGAGCATTGCGATTTTGGTCATATCGTCGTTTTGCGCCAAATCGAGCGCCTGTCGCGCCGCGCCGACCGCATCAGCACCGCGTCCGGCTTGCACGTAAAGATCGGAAATCGTCAGATGCGCGAGAAAATCGGGGACGAGCGATTGCGGGACCGAAATCTGTTTGGTTTTATTGACGATTTTTGAGCGCAGCAGGGCGACCGCTTCGTCAACTCTTCCCAATTGAGTTAAAACATTGGCTTCGAGTCTGAGCAGCGAATCGGATTCGGGAAATTTAGCGCGCGCTTCTTTGATTGTTTTCGCCGCGTCTTCAATTTTTCCGGCGCGAATCTGAGCATTAGCCAGCATCTCGACAAGAGACGCGCTACCCGGCGCGGCGAAAACTGCTTGTTTCAACGCTTCAACCGCAGCGCCCGTGTCATTATCGGTTGCCGATTGAATTGCGTCCTGCAAAGCCAGCACGGCATCTTCGTTGTCGGGTTCATCCGTCACGGCGCGGCTCAAAATCGCCACCGCCTCGCTCGCGCGTCCGGCGCGCAAAAAAGCGCGACCGAGCCGAACCGTTGCCGCTTCAGGCGAAACGTCGCCGCCGGTCAAATAACGGTAAAGAGTTCCGCCGTCGGCGGGTGTCGCCGCGCCGCTCCAATTCGTGAGAGCTTCGATTGCTTTTTCGTTTTCGTTCGAGCGTTCGTAAAACTCGCTCAAAAAAGCCCAGGCTTCGGCGTTGCGCGGGTCGAGACGAACAATTCCGCGCCACACGGCGACCGCTTTGTCGGCTTCTTCACGATTGAGATTATCTTCGCGCAGACCGCTGCGAAGCGTGTAAATCTGCGACAAAATCTGGTACGCGCCCAAATTATCGGGGTTAAAACGAATGGCGAATTTCGCCAGCCGCTCGGCTTCGGCGAGATCGTTCGTCGCCATAAACGCCAGTTCGGACATCGCCGTGTATGCTTCGGCAAATCCGGGATTGACTTCAATCGCGCGATGCAGAGCGTCAAAAGCCGGTTTGGCGGTTTGATTCAGCGCGTTTCTGTTCGAGCGGCGATTTTTAATTCGCCACATATAACGCTGAGCTTCAAGCAGTTTGGCGTATGAAATCTGCCGCTGCTCGCGCGTCAAAACGGGCAAAATCGCAGGCGGATTAGGCACGCGGCGTGTAAAGCTCGCTTCGTCCGGTGTCGAACGCGGCGTCGGAGCGGGCGGTGGATTTTGCGCCGAAATTGTTGAGAATTCGCCGAAAAACGAAACGATGAGAAAACAAAGCGCCGCCAAAAATACTGCCCGAAAATTCATTAAATACCTCTTTGTAAGATTGTCGTCTAAGCGTCGCACCAAATTCAAATTTTATTCGAACAAATGAATGTGATTTTTACGGCGCGGATTGCGCCAAAATCTGCCAGCCTTTTTTGCGGGGGAAGCTGATAAAAAAAACGATGAGCGCAATCGCCGCCGCGCGGAGCATATCGTATTTATCGCCGGTCATCAGCGAAATAACAAAACCGATGAGGGCGACGGTTTCGCCGAGCGCGGCGATCAGAATCGTTTTAAACTGTAGATTTTTAATGACTCCGGTTGCGCCTTTGAGCGTTGCGGTGTCACGCAAAACCTGCGGATTAAACATCACGCGGCGCAGCAAAAAAGCGCCGATGGCGATGACCAGCAAGACAATCCACAAAACGTTCGGCAAAGTTTGCGGCGTGGCAGCGTCAGTTTGTCCGGCGACGAACCAGGCAATTACCGTTAAAAAAACCGTCGTCGCAACTTGCGCCAAAAATACAAGCATCGTCCGATTGTAGCGGCTGTCAAGCTCGATTTGTTTTTGTTCCGAAAGTTGATTCACAAAACTATTTTAACTGTTTACGCCGCTTTAAGCGACTTCAAAATAAATTTAAGCTCTATTTTTTGAACAAAAAGCGAGCGCGAGAATCAATTCTCATCGCCCGCTTTTTTGTAAGTTTGGCTGCGATTTTATTTTTCGTTTGTTTTCTTCGCAGTGTTCGGCGTTTCGGCTGGTTTTTCCCCTGCAACCGGAACCGTCCGAATTACTGTTGTTAAGGCTTTCGGAATCTGATTGCTCGGCAATTCACCCTGATTTTCGATCACCGAATCAATCAATTCAAATTTGGTTTTATCGAAATCGTGGCTCATCAAAACGCCGTCTTTATCAATCGTCATACTCCAGGTTCCGAAAAGCTCTTCGGTAAAGCTCTTCAACAAACCTTTGCCTTCGGGCTGTGCGACGTTTGTGCGTTTTGCGTCGGGTTCTGGAACGGTTGCACCCATTAACTGTAATTGTTCTTTGGCTTTTTCGACGTAATCGCTGTTCGGATAATCGCGCACGATTCGCTGAAACAGCTTGGCGGCTTCGTCGGTTTCCTCTTCGACTTGATAAGTCACAGCCAGACGGAACAATGCTTCATCCATATAGCTGAAATTCGGATAAAGCTGCAAAATCTCGCGGTAACGCCGCTGCGCGCCTTTTAAACCGGCTTTTTTCTGATCAATCGAGCGGCGATAATAAAAATCGCCGATCCAGAGATTGTGCAAGCCTAAATTATCCTGCACCTGACCCAAACGTTCTTCAACGAGCGGACGCAAACCTGAATTCGGATATTGCTGAATCAAAACTTTTAAACGCTGTTCGGCTTTGTAGGCGCGCGTCGCGTCGCGGTCGGGGCGACCGACCTGACGCATTTCCGATTCGGCGACTTTTAGCGCCACGCGGTCGGCGAGCGCATGAGTCGGGAAAAACGTCAGCCATTCCTGATACCCGGCGGCGGCTTGAATCAAGGCGCTCGTCGAGCCTTCGAGATAAAACGAATCGGCAATCGCTAATTTTGCCATCGGTAAATACGGCGAATCAGGATAAGTCGAAATAATCGTTTGAAACAGCAAACGCCCTACTTCATAACTGCCTTTGCGCACTTCTTTCGTCGCGTAAACGAAAAGCTCGCGGTCGCGACCGGGAGCGACCGAACCGATTAATTCTTCGTATTCGTCAGTGCCGCCGCCGAAAATGCCCAAAAACTTGCCTTTTTTCTTTTTCTCGCGCGGCGCGCCTTTTTCATAATCGGCGCGGCGGGCGCTTGCGGTTTCGAGCAAAACCTCGTCAACCCGTTTTTGCAGATCGGAAACCGCCGTTTCAAGCTGGCTGATTTCGTCGGCGTCGTATTTTTCCGCGCGGTCAATTTTGCCGCGCAGACTGTTTACCTGCGAATTCAACCCGGAGGCTTCTTTTTCCAAACCTTTCAAACGCGCCAGCGGCGTGTCGGCGTTTTTGGCAGCGTCGCTTTTGTCGCCTTTATTTTCGTCTTTGAGTGCGCTCTGCGCGCTCGACAAGCTGCGTCGCATCGTTTCGAGCTTTTGTCCGGCAACGTCCAAACGCTGTAAAGGCGTGCCTTCGCCGCCCGTCCGTGTCTGCTGCGCCAGCGTCGGCTGTAAGCACAAACCAATCGTTAAAATTAAAAATGATAACCAAACTCTTTTCATAACTTTAGTGAATCGTGAATCGTAAACAAGTGAATCGCGGCTGATCGAATTTTCTCGATTTACGATTCACTATTTACTGCCTAAGTCCATTGTGTCGCCGCATTGATCAGCGTGCGAACTGCTTCCGTCGGATTTTCTTTGCCGAAAATCGCTGAACCGGCAACCGCAATCTCGGCTCCGGCGGCGGCAATTTCGTTGATGTTGTGCTCGTCAACTCCGCCGTCAATTTCGATTCGCGTCTGCAAACCGCGTTCGAGAATCATCATTTTCAAACGACGCAGCTTGTCGAGCGAAGTTTTGATAAATTTCTGCCCGCCGAAACCGGGATTCACAGACATCAGCAAAATAAAATCGGCAAACGGCAGCGCTTCTTCAAGCGCGACGAGCGGCGTTCCCGGATTGATTGCAATTCCGGCTTGCCCGCCGGCTTCGCGGATTGCCGCGAGCGTTCGATGAATATGCGGATCGGCTTCGATGTGAATCGAAACCATATTTGCTCCGGCTTTGACAAACTCTGCGGCGTAGCGCAGCGGCTCGACAATCATCAGATGCGCGTCAATCGGCGTGTCGGAAAACCGGCGAATTGATTTTAAGACCGGCAATCCGATGGTGATGTTCGGAACAAAACGCCCGTCCATTACGTCGAAATGCAAAATGCTCGCTCCGCCCGTTTCAATGGCGCGAATCTCGTCGCCTAATTTTGTAAAATCCGCCGATAACAGCGAAGGCGCAATTTCGATCATTGGTTAATTGTTAGCGGTTAATTGTTAGTCGAAAAAACAATTAACGGTTAAGTACTTGAGCAGAAAGGTCAAACTATGAACTGTCAACTATAAACTATAAACTGTTATGCATTGCAAAACGGCTGATAGTTGACAGTTTAAAGTTGATAGCTCTTCTCTCTTTGACGACACACTAATTTTGTCTGATTACTTAACAACTAATGATTAACAAACTTTTGAGGCAAACCGCGCGATGTCGGTTGCTTTGAAAAACTACTGATTGCGACGATTTGTTTCCGGCGTCCGACTTGTCGCCGGACGATTGTTCGAATTTGAATTGACCGCCGCCGGACGTGAATTCGAGTTTGTGCCGCCGCTATTTGAATTTTTCACGTTTGTATTCGGGCGCGAATTCGTGCTTTCGGCATTCGAGTTTCCGCCGTTCGAGTTGCCCCCCGCATCCGCGTTTGAATTCGCATTCGAATTGCCTTTGGCGGTTGAATTGCTGTTTTTGTTTGCGTTCGTGTTTTTGTTGGCGGCTTTGCGTTTCTGACGCGATTTTTCGACTTCGCTTTGCGGCTCTTCGACGGCTTTCGACGAATTGTCGTTGACGTTTTCTTTTTTCACTTCCGCCGCTTTTTCTCCGGCTTCGGCTTCGGCGCGGGCGATTACAACGGAAATCGTTTGTCCGGCTTTGACCGATTCGCCCGCGAGCGGCGCTTGTTCGAGAATCGTGTTCGGTTTTTCCTGACTAAAACGGTCGGTGCGTTTGCGCAATTTCAAGCCCATCGCTTCAACGTCTTTTTCCGCCGCGAGAAAATCTTTGCCGACGACTTCCGGCACTTTGACCTCCGGCGAGCGCAGCGCCATATACAGGGTGCCGCCCAGACCGAACAGAAAAGCGCCGAGTAAAACTATAATAATTGAGAGTTTGCCGAAAATTGACAAACCGCTTTGTGCAAGACTCACAGTATTAAAACCTCTGATTTGCTGAATGAAGCGAAGCTGCTTCGTGCAGTGTAACATCCGCTTTTTCACCGGGCAAATTCCCAGACTCTCCAAACTCTGCGGCGAAAAACAACATTCGACCTTGAACCTAAATCATTTAACCAATAAAATACACTCGATTCGTTTGTCGGCGGTAAATTATTTTAAATTTCCCGTTAATGAAATCTTCCAATGATTAAATGCGCTCGCTGCGAAACGGAAAACGATAAAAGCGCGCAATATTGCGACGAATGCGGCTCACCGCTCAAAAACGCCGGAAAATTGGATGCGCCCGGACAATCTGCGGGTTCGACCACGCTTGAAAAAGAATCCGATGCGTCGGTTTACGCCGTCGAACAAGTCATCTCCGGTGCTTCGTGGGTGAAAGAAATCGGTAATTCAAATTCGGCGGCAAAACCGGCACGCGCCAAATTAATCATCGAGCGCGGGCGAACCGCCGGAAAAGAATTCCCGCTGGACGCGGCGGAAATGAACATCGGTCGCTGGGACGCCGACAACGGCATTTTCCCGGACGTTGATCTGGACTCTGACGACCCGGAAGCAAAAGTCTCGCGCCGACACGCGAGAATTTTGCGCGAAGACAATCGTTTTTTTATTGAAGATTTAGGCTCGACGAACGGAACTTTCGTCAATCGCGGGCGCAGGCTTTTGCCGGGCAGCCGCCAGCGACTCGAAGACGGCGATGAAATAATCGTCGGAAAAACTTTTTTACGTTTTAAGATAGTTTCCTAAACGGACGAAAGACGAGTGGACGAAGGATGACAATTTCATCCTTCATCCCTCATCCTTCATCCTTCTTGAAGATGCGTTATTGCCATGAATGCGGCGCCGAAGTCGCGCCGGATGATACATTTTGCGCCTTTTGCGGAATCACTTTGCAGCCGATTGCTGTACAGACTGCTTCGCAGGATTCGACCGATTCTGCTCAGACATCCGCCGCAGAAATCGAAGAACCGCGAACCGAAGAGGCGGCTCAAACCGAAACGCCCGCACCCTTTTCGCCGGGAACAACCGGAGATTTGGGCGTCCCGGCGTCGCTTCCGCCTGAAATGGAAGAACCGGACACCGTTTTGCGAAGCGATCCCGATTTATCTTTTACGCAAAACACAATCGAACCCGACGAAGCCGCCGAATCGGTCAAATCAAACGAGCCTGCGCCGCAATCGGCTTCTTCGCAAAGCGAAGAACAATCGACCGGGCAAATCGCCGATTCGAATGAGCTTTACATTGCGACGATTCCAAACGTCGCTCTCGAAAGCCTGGCTCACGAAGCTGAAGTTCCGATTGAAGAATTGCGACAGGATGAAATTGATTTTGCCGAACCGATACAGTTTTCTTCCGAGCGGCAAGTAGAGACGACCGGCGAAGTAAAAATCGAACCGCAACCGGAAACCGGATCAATAGCAGAAATTCCGGCGCAAGATGAAATTACCGAACCGGTTCCGTTTAGCGAGCAGGAATTTGCGGCGCAGCAAACAATTGAGCCGGAAATTTCCGAACCTGCGCCGGTTGTCGAAGCAAAAAATCTGTTTAACGACAAAACCTTGATTTCGCAGCCGCTGCCGAGTGAAAAACCGATTTCCGACGAGCTGATTTCAAATCCGTCGGACGCGGCGGTTCCGCGCGCCACCGAATCGAACCAATCGAAAGACACGCCGGGCGGCAAATCAACCAAACTCAAACCGCTTGATGACGGCACGATTTTAAACAAGCGTTACGAAATCATTCGCCGCATCGGCGGCGGCGGAATGGGCGCGGTTTATCTGGCGAACGACCGTAACTTGGGCGGCGTGAAGCGCGCCGTCAAGGAAATGATTCAGGCTTACGTTGACGATACGCAGCACGAAAAAGCGGTCGAAGATTTTCGCCGCGAAGCATTGCTGCTGTCATCGCTCGAACATCCGGCGATTCCGACGATTTACGATTATTTTGTTGACAACGAGGAAAACCGTTTTTACCTCGTGATGAAATATATTTCCGGCGGCGATCTGGCAGCGCGTTTTCGCGCGACTCCGAACGGCAGAATTGACGAGCAGACGATGACCGAATGGGCGATTCAAATCGCAGACGTTCTCGATTATCTGCACAATCACGAGCCGCCGATTGTCTATCGTGATTTAAAACCGTCAAACGTGATGATTGACGGCAAAACCGGGCGCGTGATGCTGGTTGATTTCGGCATCGCCCGCTGGGTGAACAAAGAAGAAAAAGGCAACACGGCGGTCGGTACGATGGGCTACGCGCCTTCGGAGCAATACGCCGGAAACTCCGAGGCGCGCTCGGATATTTATGCGCTCGGCGCGACGATGTTTCACCTTTTGACCGGCTCAGACCCGCAAAACAATCCGCTGTTGATTTTCGATTTCACGAAACATCCGCGCCCGCGCCGGATTAACCCGGATTTGTCCGTCGAAATGGAGCGCATCTTGATGAAAGCGGTCGAATACAACGCGAATATGCGTTTCGCTTCCGCCAACGAAATGCGAAATGTTTTGCTCGATCATCTCGAACGAATCCGCGGCGGAAAGTTGACTTTCGCCCCGCCCGATGCCGATTCTCAAGCGCCAACCGTTTTGCAGTCTCAGCCAATTGCCTTAAAATCGGCGGTCGGAACGGCGTTTTGCGGTTTTTGCGGCGAACGCATTGCGGCAAACGATATGTTTTGCGCTTTCTGCGGCTCGCGCCAGCCCGAAGCCGACCGGATTCAAGCCGCCGCGCAAGTCGCTTTTCCGACAAATAAAGCGACGGCACGGCTCGTCATCGAAAACGGCGCTTTCGATGAAACGGCGTTTGTGTTAGAAAAAGAAACCAACATTTTGGGGCGCGAAGATCGTAGGTCGAACATTTTCCCGGAAGTTGATTTGACGAAATATGATGTGGCTAGTCCGAAAATCTCGCGCCGCCACGCCAGAATTTTTCGGCAGGGAACAACTTTTATGATTGAAGATTTAGGCTCGGCAAACGGCACGACGCTCGTTACGCGCGACTCAAAAATCACCAAGCTGCTCGCCAATCAACCGCACGTTTTGATGCACGGCGACAAATTAAAGCTCGGCGAAACCACTTTGCATTTTTTTGTTAATTGATATTTGTTCGTTGTTCGTTGTTCGTTGTTCGTTGCAAAAGCAATCTACAACGTACAACGAACAACGAACAACGAACAAATCGTAAATGAGCAGTAGAATCGAGACAGCAGCGGCAGCGACCGCCTCACGAAACACCGCGCCGGCGAAAAAAGAATCGCCGAATCCGGTCAGAGTCGTCGGCTTTGACGCCGAGCGTTTTCAAGCGCCTTTTGCGCTGCGCTGCGGCGCGCTTTTGATTGATTATTTGATTTTGGTGTCGGCTCCGGCGGTGACGTTTTTGATGGCATCGTCAAGAGGCTTGAGCGGCGTCAAGCTCTGGCGCGATCCGTCGCTTTCCGTCGGCTGGCTGATTGCGCTGCTGGTTCTGGTTACGAATTTCATCATTTTGCCAGTCGTTTTGGGCAGAACAATCGGAAAATTCGCCACCGGATTGCGGGTCGTTGCGCAAGACGGCAGCAATCCGACGTTTGTAGCGGCTGCTTTGCGGCATCTCGTCGGCTATCCGCTGACGCTGCTGACCGGCGGATTGGGTTTCGCGTTTGCCGCTTTTAATCGAAAGGGGCGCGCGCTGCATGATTTTGTCGGCGGAACGATTGTCGTCCGAGCCAGCCGCCGGATTCAAAGAACCAAAACGCGGACCAAATAAAACTTGAATTATGCCCGAATTAATTATCAAACACGGCGACCGTTCGCCGGAAAAACTCGTCCTCGAACGCCTCAGAACGACCATCGGGCGTTCGACGCGCAGCGACATTTGCATTCCAGACCCGTTTGCGTCGCGCGTTCACGCCGAATTGCGGCGCGAAGGCGACCGCTTCATTTTGCAGGATTTAGGCTCGGCAAACGGCACGCGCTTTAACGGGCAGCCGCTGACGGGCGAAATCCCGATTGATACCGGCGACCGTTTTCAAATCGGCGAAACCGTTTTTGAATTCCTTGAGCCGCGCGCCGTTAGTCAAACTCTGGTCGGCGACGGAGACGATTTTAACCCGTCAGTGACGATTTCGCTTTCAGCCAACAAATCCGCCACAGAGCTTTTTCAATCAATCGAAAAAGCGCGCCAAGCCGAGCTTTCCACTAAAAAAGTCAAAACCCAGACCGATCTTTTGGGCTTAATCAGCAAAGTCGGCGTAACGCTGCTCGCCGCGACGACGCTTGAAGAAACTTTGCAGCAGGTCGCTGATCTCGTTTTCGAGGCTGTTCCGGCTGAACGCTGCGTCATTATGCTGCGCAATGAAGAAGAGGAACAGCGCGAGGATTGCGAAAAAGGAATGAAAATCGCGGTCGCTCGTCTGCGCGAAAAATCGGACGATTTCGGCGACATCCGCGTTTCGCGCTCGGTTTTACGCGAAGTGGTGGAAAATCAGAAATCCGTTCTGACATCCGACGCGCAGCACGACCCGCGTTTTGCTTCGCAAACAATGGTTTTGCAAGGCATCCGCTCGGTTCTCGCCGTCCCTCTGTCGAACAAAAACGATGTTTTCGGTTTGATTTACGCCGATTCGCCGGTTTCGGAAACGACTTTCACCGAAGATCATCTCAAAGTTTTAACGACTTTGGCGAGCGTTGCCGCGATTCGAGTTGAAAACACCAGGCTTTTGGAAGAAAGAATGGAACGCGAGCGGATGGAGCAGGAATTGGCGCTGGCGACCGAGATTCAACAGAAATTTCAGCCTTCCGCGCCGCCCATTATTCCGGGTTTTGAATTGCAGGGAATCAGTTTTTCGTGTTACGAGATCGGCGGCGATTATTACGATTTTATCCAGCGCGAAGATGAAAAAATGCTCGTCGCGCTCGGCGACGTTTCGGGCAAAGGAACCGCCGCCGCGCTGTTGATGAGTAGTTTGCACGCCTCGATTCACGCGCAAATAGCCGCGCGCACGACGCTGCTCGATACCGTGACCGCAGTTAATAAATATCTGGCTGAAAACACGCCGCCGAATCGTTTTGTGACGCTTTTTGTCGCCGAGCTAGACCAACGCGACGGGACTCTGGCTTTCGTCAACGCCGGACATAATCCGCCGCTTATCGCGCACGTTGACGGCACGGTCGAACAGCTCGCATCGGGCGGTTTCCCGCTCGGAATCTTGCCCGATGCGGTTTACGAAATCGGACAAACGAAATTGGAAAGAGGCGAAGCTCTGGTCATTTATTCCGACGGCGTGAACGAAACCGTAAATCGTGAGGATGAAGAATTCGGAATGGAAAGATTGTCGGCTGTCGTTAAAGAAAATCTGCACCGCACAGCGGCTGGCTTACGCGACCGAATCGAATCGGCTCTGTCAGCATTTGCCGACGGCGCCGATGCGCCCGATGACATTACGCTCGTTATCGTCAAACGACAGTAAATTTCAACGCAGACACACAGAGAATTTAAATAAAACAACAATGCCCGTTTAGCGGCGGGCAAGCCCGCCGCTAAACGAAAGTTTCTTTTTATTTTTGTGCTATATTTTGCGCAGAATTTCGAGCATTTGCTCGTGAACGACGCCGTTGGTGGCGAGAATCTGAGGACGATAAATGTCAAATTTTGCGCCGTCATAATGCGAGACGCGACCGCCCGCTTCTTCGACGATTAAAGCTCCGGCTGCCGTGTCCCAGGGGCTTAAGCCTTCTTCCCAAAAACCTTCAAAACGACCGCAGGCAACGTAAGCCAAATCAATCGCCGCCGAGCCGTCTCGCCGGACTGCTTGCGCGTTTAAGACAAATCTGGAAAACAATTCGACAAAACGTTCTCTTGTTTTTATATCGTATGGAAACCCCGTGACGACCAATGCGCGGTCGAGGTTTTCAACAGAGGAAGGCTGAATTCGCCGACCGTTTAAAGTCGCGCCGCCACTGCGTTCGGCGGCAAACATTTCGTCGCGCGTCGGATCGTAAATCGCGCCGATTTGCAGTTGTCCTTCACGTTCCAATCCGATTGAAACGCAGAAACACGGATAACCGTGCGAAAAATTCGTCGTCCCGTCGAGCGGATCAATCACCCAGCGAAAGCGGCTTTCGCCCGCTTCGACAATGACTTCGCCAGCTTCTTCCGCCAAAATCCGATGTCTCGGAAAATGCGTTTTGATTTGTCCGACGATGTATTCTTCCGCCGCAATATCCGCTTCGGTGACAATGTTTTTGTCGCCTTTGTCGGTAGTTTTTAAAACGCGCCCGAATTTCTCCAATAAAATCAAACCTGCTTCGCGGGCAATGCTTTGAGCAAAATTTAGCAAAGATATTACTCCTTCAAAAAGAAAAATCTACCACAGAGGACACAAAGGACACAGAGGATTTTAATGTTTTTATCCTCTGTGTCCTTTGTGTCCTCTGTGGTTTCTTTAAGAGATTAGCGGTATTTGTGTTCTTTAGCGTAGGTGTAAGCGAAATAGGCGCAGATGAAGTGGATAATCCAGCCCAAGGTTCCGGCTGAACCGATCCACGAAACACCCGTCAGCAGCAGCCACAAAACGCCCCACAAAATTTGTCCGTTATAAATCTGTCCGGTTCCGGGAATCAGGAAACTCAGCAGTCCGGCGATAAAAGGATCACGCTCTTTCATTTCGTTTGTTTGTTACCTCCGCCTTAAATTTACGAAGTTTTTTGCGGTTTGTTCTGAAAAATTTCACCACTGAGCGCACAGAGTTTTACACAGAGAAGTCACCGAAGAAAACAATAAACTCTCTGTGTTTTCTCGGTGACTTCTCTGTGTTCTCTGTGGTGAAATTACCCGGCTTTTTCCTGCAATTGATTCTCGTCCGGTTCCTCGACTTTGTAAACGTCCAGAATTTTGCCGCGAAAAACTTCCAAAAACGCCTGTACGCCGGGGTCTTCTTCCGCCATTTTCCAGAGTTCGCCTTTTTCGCGTTTTTTCAGCGTTTCTTCCGGCGAAAGCTGGGCTTCAATTGATAAACCGCTAACGGAAACCGCAACCGGCAATTCGCGCCCGAAAAGCTCCAGACAAACGCTCTGCAAAGTTTTGACGTTTTCCGGTTTTTCCCATGTTATTTGGTGATGTTTGTGATTGGCGGCAAATTCTATCAACAATTCATTGCCGCCGTTTTTGACGAAATTCGCCTTTTCAATCGAAAGCGCGAGCCACATCATATTTCGCTCTTCGAACTTTCGCAGCAGCGTTTCGCGCAAATCACCGTTCGGCGCATCGAGTTTCGGCGCAATTTTTTCAGCTTTCGCGGCGGCAAAATCAATGACTTCAGCGGGAGCGATTGTTGCAGCTTGCGCGGTCGCCGCAGTTTGTAAACCCGCACGCGAAGGAGGAACGAAATTGGAAATATGATTGCTTGGACGATGCTCGACCGCAGCCGAATCGAGCGCGGCGCGCGGTTGAAAAGATGTCGGCGGCACAAAACTTTTCGGAGCGGCGGACTGCGCGGAAGAAGATTCCCAGGGCGGCGTTTCTTTGTTGCTCGCCGCCGGTTTGTTTCCCGCAGGCGGCGTTGAATTTGAAGGGAAATTTCCGCCGCCGTTCGTCAAAGCGGCTTCAAGCTGCGCGAGGCGTTCCAGAATCTTTTCGATTGGAGCGACGCGATTCATCTCAATCAGCTTGACTAATCCGACTTCCAGAACGTAGCGCGGCTGCAAAGCTTCTTTCAGTTTTGTTTCGGTTTCGCCCAATGAATGGAAAAATCTGGTTAAATCAGACTCGGTAAAAACCGATGCGTATTTTTCCAATTCCTCTAAATTTGTCGAAGAAGATTCGATTAAATGTTCGGCGTCGCCGGCGACTTTGACGACGAGCAAATCGCGCAAAAACGTGAGCAAATCGCGGCAGAAATTTCGCAAATCCTGCCCGCGCGAAACCAATTCGTCAACAACTTTTAAGGCTTCGGCAGGCTTTTTGTCGGCAATCGCGGCAACGACTCGGACGAGCAGCTCAGAGCTTGCAATTCCGAGCGCGATAGTTACGTCTTCAACGTCTATTTTTTCGCCGGAAAAACTGATTGTCTGATCAAACGCGCTTTGCGCGTCGCGCATCGAGCCTTCGCCGGCGCGCGCAATCTCGCGCAAAGCGGCGGCGGTAACGTTGATTTTTTCGGCTTCAGCGATTGTTTTCAGCCGTTCGACAATTTTATTTAAAGCGATGATGCGAAACTCGAATTGCTGGCAGCGCGACAAAATCGTATCGGGTAATTTGTGCAACTCGGTCGTCGCCATTATGAAAACGACTCGCGGCGGCGGCTCTTCCAGAGTTTTCAGCAGCGCGTTGAACGACGAGGTTGAAAGCATATGAACTTCGTCAATGATGAAGATTTTATAGCGGTCGCGCGCCGGGGCGATGTCTATGTTTTCTAAAATCAGATCGCGGATTTTATCAACCTGCGTGTTTGAAGCCGCATCGAATTCGATCACGTCCATCGAGCGTCCTTCGGCGATTTCTTTGCACGAAGCGCACGCGGTCGGATCGTTGAACGAACACGGATGAACGGTCGGTTTGTCGGATTTGTGACAGTTTAAGGCTTTTGCCAAAAGTCTGGCGGTCGTGGTTTTCCCGACGCCGCGCGCGCCCGAAAACAAATAAGCGTGATGCAGGCGGTCGTGTTCAATCGCATTTTTTAAAGTGCGCGTGATTGCTTCCTGCCCGGTCACTTCCTCGAAAGTTTGGGGACGCCATTTGCGGGCGATGACTTGATAAGACATAAAAGGTTAATTCATCTCAACGCACTGAGTATTATAGAGCGATTTTGAGTTAAAATTTTAACAAGTTTACAGACTCAAAAACACTCTGCTCCGGTCAGCGGCAGATACATTTTTAGACACACGCGGGAAAAAAGCAAAGGCAGCTTATTTTGCCGGTAAACAATATCTCTGTAAGCGAAATATTCAGCTTGTTATAAAGCGCTAACTATTTTATAGTCTTAAATGAATTTCGAAATATATTATCTTTTGCTGTCAGGCATAATTATTTCTAAAGCAATTTTTTGCCGGATGAGGTTGATTGTTTACCGGTTAATTTAGGAACATCGCTAAATCCCCAAATTGTGTATTTGCTTTTATCGGTTTTTCCTCTTCCAGTGCCTTAAAAATAGAACGAATGAAAAGTAAGAATTTTATCCGCCGACTTGTTTTGCCTTGTGCCTTGCTCGCAATAGCTTGTTTACCTGTTTTAGCTATTCTGCGAAACACAATCACAAATTCGGATCAATCGCGGCAACAAGTAACGGCACCCGCTGACGCCACGGGCGGCGACCTCAAGACTAAGAACACAAATTTGGAAGGCGCAACGGTCATTTCGTCCGGGTCGGTCTTCACGCCCGTCGCCTCAAACGGCAAGATTGCTTTTAACAGTCTCCGCGCGGGAACCGGTGAGATTTTCACGATGAACTCGGACGGCACTAACCAAACGAACATTTCCAACAATTCTGATGAAGAGGTTTCCGGCGAGTGGTCGCCCGACGGCAGCAAAATTGCTTTTATCAGTGATAACAGCGGCAACATTGACATTTACACGATGCAAGCGGATGGCTCGAATCAAACCCGTTTGACTGCAAATACGTCTTTTGACGATACGCCAAGCTGGTCGCCGGACGGCGCAAAGATTGTTTTCGCAAGCGACCGCGACCGCAGCGGCTATGAAATTTATGTGATGAATGCGGACGGCTCGAATCAAACTCGCTTGACCAATAGCTCAGGAGTTGATTATTTCCCGAAATTCTCGCCCGACGGCAGCAAAGTTGCTTTTATCAGCCAGAGAAGCGGCAACGCTGAAATTTGGATAATGAACGCGAACGGCTCGAATGCCGTCAATCTGACTAACAATTCAGCCGATGATTATGAGCTAACCTGGTCGCCGGACAATTCGCGGATTGCTTTTACCAGCCACAGAAGCGGCAACGGGGAAATATGGGTAATGAACTCCGACGGCAGTAATCCTGTTAATTTGACGAACAACGCCGCAGACGATTATCAACCGGCGTGGTCTCCTGACGGGACGAAAATAGCTTTCACCAGTCAAAGAAACGATAACACCGACATCTATGTAATGAATTCCGACGGAAGCAATCCGGCACGGCTGACAACCGATGAGCAGGACAGCTATTTCCCCTCGTGGCAGCCGGTTCGTTCAACCATCTCTGTGACGCCTGTAAGCAACGTCAACATCACATTCAGCAGCGTCACAAAAGCCGGTTACACAACAGCCTCGCCCTTAACGCAATCGCAACTGAACGCTTTGCCCAGAGGCTATAGCTTATTGGGAAATTCGCCGATGTTTGACATTCAAACTTCGGCTTTATATTCGGGAAGCATTAAAGTTATTTTTAATGTTCCCAATATTGCCAATGCCGGAAATTGTTCTCAACTGAGAAGCTTGCATTATGAATCAGGAATGTGGACGCCGAATACAAATGCCGTTCCGGTTTATAACGGCAACACAAAGATTTGCACTGTCGCGCAAACGGTTTCTTCTTTGTCTCCGTTTGTCGTCGTCCAGCTCAACAAATCAATTTCAGGACAAATCACTGCGAACGGCAATGCTTTGCCGAACGTCACGGTAAATTTAACCGGCTCTGCTTCGGCTTCCGTGCAAACGGACAATTTCGGCAACTATTCTTTTTCAGAAGTTCCGTCAATTGGGAATTACACGGTTACGCCTTCGCTTGCTAATTATCAATTTACTCCGCCGTCGGCAGCTTTCGAAAATCTTCCTACCGATCAAACGGCAAGCTTTACTGCCATGCAATGCTCGTTTTCGATTTCGCCAAACGGAGCAAACGCCCCTGTCGCAGGCTCGATTGAAACTGTTTCCGTCACTGCTGGGGAAGGCTGTCGGTGGGCGGCTGTTTCCAATGACAATTGGATTACCGTGAGCGGCGGAACGCCCGGAAATGGAAGCGGAACTGTTTCCTACTCTGTGACCGCCAACAAGGAAGCACAAAGAACAGGAACAATCGCTATTGCAGGACAAAACTTCATCATCACGCAAGCTGGCGCCTCATACAACATCTCCGGTGCGGTTATCTACGGGACAACACCAGCAAACGAAGCTGCTAAATTTGTTTCAGGAGTGTTGATGTCGCCGACAAACGCTGGTTCCGCCTCGGTAAATACTGATTCAAACGGCGCTTATCTGCTGAGTAATCTTTCCGCCGGACAATATACCGTGACGCCATCAAAAAGCGGACAGGCTAACGGCATCTCCGTGTTTGACGCCACGCTCATCCTGCGCTGCGTTTCTGCCGGATTAGTGAACTGTGAATTAACTGCAAATCAGAAGATTGCCGCCGATGTAAACGGTGACAACAACATCAGTCCGTTTGATGCAACGCTGATTTTGAGATATATAGCTGGCGGAGGAGCGAATGCCAATACCGGACAAGTCGGTAATTGGAAGTTCGATCCGGTTTCTCGTCCTTATCAGCCTTTAAACAGCAATGTTTCGGGCGATAACTATACAGCCATTCTGATAGGCGAGGTCAACGGCTCCTGGACTCCGTAAGCTATTGAGAAATCGCAAGTTTCGCCTGTTCAGCTTCGCACAATTGTATTTGCTGTGTAAATTTATCAATTTGCCCGGCGTCGCGCGGCTGCAAAGCGTTTCGGTCGCGCAGCTCAACGAACGTTTGCAGAGTTTTTTGATAAGACGAAACGGCTTCATTCCAATTGTTGATTCGTTCGGCGGCTGAAAGTTTTTCGTCCGCAGCTTTGCGGGCAAATGCCATAGCAAATTTCTCGTGACACAATCCGACGTTGCGGCGATAAATATTATTTTCCGGGTCGCTTTCTGCCAAAGCCGACATTAATTTCAACGCCTCGCGCGCGTTTTCGAGACCTTGATTGGTGTCTCCCGTGTTTGTAAACGCTTCGGATAAATCGGCGTAAGCGGTCGCCAGATCGAATTGCGCTTGTTTGTTTTGGCTGTCATTAATGGCAAATTCGCGGCGAATCGCAAACGCCTTTTGCCGGGCTTCGAGCGCCGCCGGGAAATTTCTAACGTTAGTCAAAACAATTCCGAGCTGAAAATAAGCATAACCGACTTCGCGACGCGCTCTGGCGTTTGTCGGGTCGTTTCGAGACAAATCTTCGAGAATTTCAATCGCTTTGCGTAAATTATTTTCGGCTTCGGCATAATTTTCGCCCGATGCTTCGCCGATTTTCATAAAAGCGATGGCGACGCCGCGCCTTGTTTTTCTGTCCGAAGCGTTTTGAGCCGCTAGGTTTTGCCGAATCGTTAACGTTTTCCGGTAACTGTCGAGTCTTTCCGCAGCCGCATCAGGCGTTCGGCTCAAACCGTCGCCGAGCGTTTCGTATGCGCGCGCCAATTCGTCCTGCGCGGCAAAGTTTTGCGGATTTTTGTCGGCTAATCGGGCGAAAATTTCGAGCGAGCGGCGATAATTATTGATGCATTCAGCCATATTGCCTTTGACTTCGGCAATGTCGCCGAGCGCGCGGTAAATTCGCCCGTATCCAATTTCCGCTTCGATTGTCAGTTGATTTTCGGGCAATTGCTCATAAATTGCGGAGGCTTTTTGATAGCTGGCGAGCGCGCCCGCCGTGTCGCCGAGATTTGCCGAATACGGATTTCCCTGAATATCGCCGATTTTTTCGTAAGCCGTCGCCAATTCGATTTTGAGTCCCGCGTCTGCGTCGCCGCTTTCCTGCGCCAGGCTATCCAGATAATTTAAGGCTTTGTTGACGATAAGCTGTCTGGTCGGCGTCGAGCCTTGCAGATTTTGTACGGAATCGTGAATTTCAAACATCAGCGAATTGGCAAGCTGTCGAACCTCGCCGAAACGTTTTTCAGCGCGAACGCGCTGTTGTTCGGTGCGTCTCGCCTGCCAAATCGTCGCCGCGACGCCGCCGATTAAAACCAGCAAAATCAAGAGCGCGGCGGAAACTCCTAATTTGTTTCGGCGAACGAATTTTGCCGCCCGATAAGAAAAAGTGTTCGGTCGCGCGCCGACAGTCTGCCCGCGCAAATAGCGTTCAAGGTCGTCGGCAAATTGTTCGATTGATTTGTAGCGGCGTTCGGGTTCTTCGTCGAGAGCCGTGAGCAAAATAGCGTCCAATTCGGTTTTCGGTTTGTGCGTTAAATAACCCGGTTCCCGCCGCTCGAAACGGTTGTTTTTGACGAGTTCGTAAAGAATGATGCCCAGACTGTAAACGTCCGAAGCCGTCGTCACGGGCGCTCCGCGTTTTTGTTCGGGCGAAGCGTAAGCCGGTGTCAGAGCGCGAAAAACGGTCGCCGTTTGATCTTTGTCGGACAAGCTTTCGTCCAGGATTTTCGCCAAACCGAAATCGAGCAATTTCGGTTCGCCTTCGGCAGTAACAAGAATATTTGAAGGCTTGATGTCGCGATGAACGACGAGATTGCGGTGCGCATAAGAAACCGCCGAACAGATTTTTAAAAACAATCTGAGCTTTTCTTCAAGCGCGAGATTATGGTTTTGGGCAAATTCGGCGAGCGGCTCGCCTTCGATATATTCCATCACGAGAAACGGCTCGCCGTTTTCGGAGACGCCGCCGTCGAGCAGCCGCGCGATGTTCGGGTGATTCAAAGAAGCTAAAATTTGCCGTTCACGGCGAAAACGGCGTTCCGATTCCGGGTCGAAAATCGTTTGCCGGACGATTTTCAGCGCAGTTTGCTGCTCAAATTCGCCGTCCGTGCGTTCGGCGAGAAAAACCGCGCCCATTCCGCCGCGCCCGATTTCCCGGATTATTTTGTAATATCCGAATTGCTTGCCCGCGATTTGCGGTTCTTCGCCGTCAGGTAGAATTTTCGCGGCGTAAGAGTCGGCGCTTTTTTCCAGGAAACCTTCCGCTTCGGCTTCAAACGAGAGCAGCGAATCAATCTCGGCTCGTAAATCAGTGTCATCGCCGCAAATTTCGGCGAGCCGGATTTCACGTTCCTGCCCGGACATTTGCGACGCTTCGATGACGGCTTCTTCAATTTTTTTCCATTTTTCCTGAATCGAATTCATTTCAACTCCGTCCCCAAATTTTGCGTGAGCGGTTGAGAATTCTTCTTTTTCAAACGATGGGCTTTTGATGCTGCGTCAGTTCTCTGTAAAGCCAGAGCTTGGCAAAATGCCAGTCGCGGCGCACGGTTTTTTCCGTCACGCCTAAAACTTCGGCGATTTCGGCTTCGGTCAAACCGCCGAAAAATCGCATATCAACGACGCGGCATTTGCGCTCGTCAATCGCTTCGAGCCGGGCGAGCGCCTCGTCTAGCTCAAGCAAATCGGCGGCGGATTGTTCGGGCAGAATGTCAATGTCTTCAATCGCAAATCGTTGAGCCGCGCCGCCGCGTTTTTCGGCATTGTGCCGGCGCGCGTAATCAACCAAAATTCGCCGCATCACGCGCGACGCCAGAGCGTAAAAATGCGTGCGGTTTTCGACAGCCAGCGCGGTCTGCCCGATCATTCGCAAATATGCTTCGTGAACCAGCGCCGTCGGCTGCAAAGTGTGTTCGCCGCCGCGCGATTCGCGCCGCAGATAAGCGCGAGCCGAGCGTTTCAGTTCGTCATAAACGAGCGGAAATAATCTGTCCGCCGCTCTTTTGTCGCCCGCGCGCCATTCCTCCAAAATTTGTGTAACTTCGTGCTGCGCCCGTTCGTCCGCCATAACTTAACGCGGGAATAATAACCGAAAACGGACACGGGCAAAAACATTTTTTTAAAAAAAGTTAATCGGTTACGAAAAATTAGTGGCAAGATGTCAGAACCGTTTCGGCGGGAGCATTCGGTTATTACCGTTTTGTGGATGTTTCCGCCGGTCAAACCGTAATTCTGGAAGTTTTCAGCAAAAGATTTAACTTCGCATATTCGGTTCGAGCGATGAATTTAAACGTAGAAACCACCGATGCAGATTTTGTCGCTTCGCCTCAAAGATGAAAAGGCAGGATTACTTGAAGCTGTAATCCTGCCTTTTCTTTTAATTTAAACTTGGGAAGGCTTCAGACTAACCCGCAACACACGCTGCTATTGCTGCCGTTGCTCGGTTCCCCGCCTAGCGGATTCACAACGCATACGTTGTGCGGAGTCTGAAGCCATAAGAATCAATTACGAATTTCGTAATTGAACGAACGGAAAGGGTGGGATTCGAACCCACGGAACCCTTTCGAGTTCACAGCATTTCCAATGCTGCCAATTCAACCACTCTTGCACCTTTCCCGAATCAATTACAAATTTCAAATTACGAATTGCGGAATTTGTTTTAAATTCGTATTTCGTAATTTGAAATTCGTAATTGGATTTCTGGCGGAGAGGGTGGGATTCGAACCCACGGTACCCTTTCGGGTACTCCGGTTTTCGAGACCGGTGCACTAATCCACTATGCGACCTCTCCGCAGTACAAGTAAAAAGGCAAAAGACAAAAATAAATAATTCCAAACTTTTGCCATTTTACTTTTTACTTTTTACTTCTAGTCGTCGGCGCTGAAAAAATTCCTGCATTAATTGTCTGCATTCGTTTTCCAAAACGCCGGAAACGATTTCTATTCTGTGATTCAAAGAACTGTTGTCGCAAATTTGAAAATGTGTGCGAACCGCGCCGAAGCGTTCGTCCGGCGCGCCGTAAACAAGCCGTTTAACTCGCGCTTGAATGAGCGCGCCCGCGCACATCGCGCACGGCTCAATCGTCGAGTAAATGGTCGCGCCTGTCAGACGATAATTTCCAACCGCTGCGGCTGCGTCACGCAGAGCGACGATTTCGGCGTGCGCCGTCGGGTCGCAATGCGTTCTGGTACGGTTTCCGGCTCTCGCCAAAAGCTTGCCATCGCTCGAAACGACGATTGCGCCGATTGGAATTTCGTCCAGTTCTGCGGCGGCAAAACACGCTGCGCTGATCGCTTCGCGCATCCAATCCGCATCATCAAACTTTTTGTCAAAATTGCCGTTCACAGTAGAAGACAATGCCCGTCAAAGGGCGCAATTTGCAAGTATAGGTTTCGCCGCAAACAGTGTCAAGCAACGGTTTTTTGCGGCAAAGCCTTGTTTGGCTGTTGCTGTGGGTGTAGAATTTAATTTGAGTTTGTCGCTCGGAAAACGGCACGCTCGCTTGTCTTTTAAAGACCTTTGAAGGCTGTAAGTAATGAAAGAAATCGTGCCGGAAAAACGGATTAACACCACTTTTTCCGGCGAAACAAACAAGAAAAACGGTCGAACGCCTGCCTCTCCCGCAATTCAAGCCGAACCGTCGAATAACGAACAAATCACGCCGAACCCGGTCGCCGCGCCGCTGCATATGACCTCGACCGAGTTTACGACGGCGATGGTGCATTTTTATCGCGGCGAGATTCAGCGTTCAAATACGTGGCGAAACCGGCTTGACACGACGACGAACTGGGCTGTTATCACAACGGGCGCGACGCTTTCTTTCGTTTTCAGCTCGCCTGCGAATCCGGCTTTTGTGATTCCGATTAACTCGATTCTGGTCGCATTCTTTATGTTTATGGAAGCCCGGCGCTATCGTTATTACGAAGTCTGGGCTGGGCGAGTCCGCGTTCTGGAAACCGGCTATTTTGCGCCGATGCTGTCGGCACAGCACACGCCGACCGACAAAGAATGGGCTGAGCATCTTTCGGCGGATTTGATGTCGCCGCATTTTAACATCAGCGAATGGGAAGCAATCGGACGCCGTCTTAGGAGCAATTACATCTGGATTTTTATCCTGCTTGCGCTCAGCTACAATCTGAAAGTTTATATTCACCCTTTTCCCGCGCCGGATTTGGATACATTTGTCAAACGCGCCGAAGTCGGACTCGCGCCCGGCTGGTTTGTCTTTACGGCGGGAATCTTTTTTAACGCGCTGTTGTTTTCCCTCGCCATTTTCACGCTCAAGCTCAAAGAATCGAAATCCGAAGTCTTGCCGCACAGCGAGCTTTCCTGGCATCCGCTGCGCCGGATGTCGAATTGGACGCGCAACGTCGCCATTCGACGCCCCGATTCGCCGACAACCCGCCGGGCAAAACGCGCCCGCCAGCGAGTTCGTCAATCTGCCGCCGATATTCATCGAACTGAATTTCCAAATCGGGCTGAAAAGTAAAGTAACCATCCCGCTTCGCGTTTACACAGATAAACTCAGATTTTTATTTTGATTTTATCCGTGTTTATTTGTGTGCATCTGTGGTTTCAATTTTCTTATTTCTGTTTTTTCAACCGGACAATTTAGCTTTGACGGCTTCGCTGACGGCGCGTCCGTCCGCATTTTTTCCGGCTAATTTCGGCATTACGGCTTTCATTACCGCGCCCATATCTTTCGGCGATGAAGCGCCGGTTTCGGCAATCGCTTCGGCGACGGCGCGTTCGATTTCTTCGCCTGAAGCAGCCTGCGGCAAATATGTTTCGATTACGCCAAGCTCGGTTTTTTCCTTTTCGGCTAATTCGGCGCGACCGGCTTTTTCGTATTGCTCAATCGAATCGCGGCGCTGCTTGACGAGCGATTGCAGGATTTTCGTCGTTTCCTCATCGGAAATTGCCGCGCCCTGTTCTTTTTCCTTTTCGCGCACCATAATCGCGGCTTTGACCATTCTCAAAGCCGAAGTTTTTTCCGCGTCTTTCGCTTTCATAGCGGCGGTTAAATCACTGATAATCTTTTCCTTTAAGCTCATTTAAAACTCCGTTTTAATTACAGCAAGTTTACAGTTGACGGTTTAATTTCGGAAACTATCAACTATTAACTGACAACTATCAACCGTTTTGCAGGTATTTTTATGAATCAATCAAAAGCCGTCGTGGTTTTTATGACCGCCCCGAAACGCGATGAAGCCGAACGCTTAGCGGAAATTTTAGTCAACGAACGCCTTGCCGCTTGCGTGCAGATTTTGCCCGAAATCACGAGCTTTTATCATTGGCAAGGCAAAATCGAGCGCGACGCGGAAGTCCTGATTTTAGCCAAAACGACGATTGATAAATTTCCCGAACTAGAAAAGACGGTGCGCGAAAATCACAGTTACGAGGTGCCGGAAATCATCGCCGTTCCATCTGAAGCGATTTCCGCCCCTTATTTCAACTGGCTGAAAGCCGAAACCGCAAATCAATAATCGTCGCCGTTAAATTCGGGAAGATTTTCCTGACTTTTGACGATGAAATTTACGGCGTCCTGCGGCGAATCGGTCAAATGCAGCAGTCTTAAATCGTTTTGATCAATATTTCCGGCTTTGAGCATTGTCGTCGAAAGCCACTGAACGAGTCCCTGCCAATACTGCGAACCGAACAGCACGACCGGAAAGTTACGAATTTTGTGCGTCTGAATCAGCGTCAAAGCCTCGAACAGTTCGTCCAAAGTCCCGAAACCGCCGGGCAAAATGATGAAAGCGTTGCTGTATTTGATAAACATCATCTTGCGGACGAAGAAATAATTGAACGACAGCGATTTCGTTTGATACAGATTCGGGCTTTGTTCAAACGGCAATTCGATATTGCAGCCGATTGATTGCCCGCCCGCTTCGAACGCGCCGCGATTTGCCGCTTCCATAATTCCCGGACCGCCGCCCGTGATTACGGTAAAACCTTTTTGCGCGAGAAGCGCGCCGGTTTCGCGTGCAGCCGCATAAAACGGGTCTTTTTCGGAGGTGCGCGCCGAACCGAAAATCGAAACGCCGTTGCTGACGTAAGCCAATTCGTCGAAACCGTCAACGAATTCGCCCATAATGCGAAACACGCGCCACGAAGCCGAAGGTTTAAAATCGTCCGCCTTCGGACTTTGCAGCAGCTTTTCGTCCTGAGTCGCCGGTTTCTCTTCGTATTTCGCTTCGGCTTCTAATTGTGAGTCTGATTTTGTCTTTGCCATCTTCCAATTTTAGATTATTTCAAACCGTCTATTAAAAACTTTAAAGGATTTTAGGTTCGCGCAAAAATTCCGCGCTGAATTCGCTTCTTAGTTTATCTTCAGTTTCGGCAAGTTTTTCCGTATCCCGAATTTTATCGGCAAGGTAGGATAAAATTCTACGAGCTTCTTTGTCGCGCAGGTCAGCCATTATCCGACTTCCTCAAGATTTATTTCTTTTGGCGGTTCAAAAGGAAGCCACGAACTCAGCAATCCGACGAATTTTTTGGCGGGCGACATCGTGACATAAAAAGTTCTGTCCGCGCCGTAAATCTCGCAAGCTCCGTCCCCTTCATTTTCAATCCCCGCCAACTCGCCTTTCAGCAAAAGCTCGCGGAGTTCGGCAATAAAAATCTCCTGTTCGGGCGCGTATGCCGCAATTCTCAAATTTTCGCCGAAACACACGCTTTTCCAAATTTTGCCCGTTTCGCCGAGTTCGCTTTCAGCCCACAAACGCGCCGGAACCTCGCGTTTCTGCGGCGAAGGCAATCGCTTCGTTCCCGAAATTAAATTTTCCGCCCTAGGGTTCATCCCAATTTACACTCTACTACAAAGTTGTTTATACAAGTTCAATCAATTCTCTTTCCATCGCCGTATATTCTTCCGGCGAGATGCACTTTGGTTTTGGTTTAGCCGAAATAACAATCTCAATTTATATTGTACATCTATTAGAGTTCAAACATTTAGTTATAATGCAGCGCAACATAAAATTGTCTTCTGCCGGGAAATTTGATGAGCGTGCAATCGCCGACTTTGTCATCTTTTTCGAGCGGCAGTTCTATGTAAACGGATTAAATTCAATTTAACGTCAAAATGCCACCTTAATGTGTTGAATAAGTAATAGTTAGGGATTAAATTTCAAGCATTTAACCGGTCCGAAAGAGTAATAATTCGGAAAATATTTTGATTAGGAACTTTCGGAATTCTCACCATACAATCCATTCCGCAATCATTAAAAGGATGATACTCAAATCTTAAAGCTCATTTACACAAAATTTCTAACACCCTCGAAGCTTACGATTCTGAGACTCTAAATTATTTCGGTTGTTCATTTGCTTCGTACTTCTTAATCCATTT
>DASVQU010000080.1:0-35987 GCA_036388995.1 Pyrinomonadaceae bacterium
GCCGAGACGCAGAGACGCCGAGAAAAAGAAATCTTTTTTCTTTATTTTTAAAACTCGGCGTCTCTGCGTCTCGGCGGTTAAAAATTACAAATATATCTTCTCGCCTTTATAAACGGAAATTTCAGAACCTGCGGCAAATAAAACGGAACGCGGTTCGGCGTGATTTAAAAACTCAAACCGTTCGCCGTATGTCCGGGCAAAATCAACGGCGATTTCGGTGTTTTTAATTTCTTTTAATTCCCATTTCGGATGCTCGACTTTGTATTCGCCGGTTTTTCTATCGTTCAATTTAGTGTAGCCCCAATAATGCTCGATGATAAATTCCCCGTGCGAGTCTGCTTCCGGCACGCCGAGACTGCCGCCAAATTCAACTGCGATTTTATTCGAGCAATCGCCGCGCGTCCAAAAATAGCTCAAACGATTTTCGGTTTCTTCAAATCCGGTGCGCCAAGCCTCGTATTTTTCGCCGTAGAGCGTGTTGGCGACCAGACAAATAGCGCGACGCGGCACAATTTCCTTGACGAAAACCACGCCGCGTCTTGTTTCTTCCGAGGTTTCGCGCCGGACGTAAAACCGCAGATTTATTTCTTCAAAATTAACGTGAAACGGAATGCGAAAACCTAAAACGGCGGTGTCCGCGAATTTGAAAGCCACAAGACTCGCGTAACACTCACCGTTCCAGTAATCAATTTCGGTTCCGCGCGGGACAAATTCTCGTAAAACATCGGGCGAAATTTCATAATTCGCCATCACGAGGTCTTGCCAGCGCGCGGAGAGAAACTGTTTCATTTTTTCACCAGCACGACCGGATTTTGCTCGGCGGCGCGGACGGCGGAGAAAAAGCTTTTGACGGCTTCATATTTATCAGCCGCAACGGTCGTTTTATTAAGCGTCAGGCTGCGATGAAACAGCAGATTGCCGTCTTTGATTTCATATGTGACGGCAAATTTGCCGAATGGCGTTTCGAGTTTGCTCGCTTCGGGCATTTCGTCAACATCGAAACCGGCTGGCAGCTTGACTTTGATAGTTTCGGAATACTGGCTCGCATCGAGAAGAACCGGATGCACGCGCTTTTTATCGCTGACGGAAAGCTGGTCGAGTCTGCCGACAAAAGCCGGTTTGAAAATCATCAAGCGTCCCTGCATTAATTGCGCATAATTCTGCGCAGCAAATTCCATATCAATGTCAAAACGGCTTTCGGTCGGTTTATCGGTCGGAGTCATTTTCGACATTTTCGCGCCGACAACGCGATGCGTCAGCCATTGCTCCATCGCCGTTTTATAATTGCCCACCCCCAACGTACGCGATTCGGCGCGATATTTCGACGCCGTTTGTCCGAAAGCCTGTTCGCGAATCGCGCCTTGCAGCGAACCGTCGGCGGCGAGAATTGCTTCGGCTTGGCGTTCGAGCCGATTTGCGTCCGCCGGCAAAACCGGCATTTGAATCAAACCGCCGTTTTCGCCCGCCGCGACGAGCGCGTAGCTGCCTTGTTCGTGATCGGGCAAATCGCCCAACAGCGTATAAGAATCGGTCGCGTCGAAAATCAGCAGGCGTCCGAGCTTGCTGTCCGTGACGACGGTCGGAGCGTTTGTTTCCGCGCTAACTTTGACGGCGATAATGCAGTGATTAAACTGCGACGGCGAAGCCCATTCCTGACGAACAAAAGTCGGATCGCCCGAATAAATGAAAACCGGATATGCTTCGATTCCCAGAGTTTTGAGCATCGCGCGCATCAGATTTGCCTTGTCTTTGCAATCGCCGTAACCGCGCTGCAAAACCAAACCGGCAGGGCGCGGGCGATAGCCGTTGCCGCGTCCGACGCCGATGTCAATCGAAATATATTGCAGATTTTGGACGAATCCGGCAACGGCGCGAATTTTATCCAATTCGGTTTTCGCATTTGCGGTCAAAGCGCGAGCTTTGGCTGAGATTTGATCGTCTCCGGCGGCGTGCGGATCGTGTAATTCGCTGCCCCAGCGCGAAACGTCCTGCCACGAAGCGAACGCGCGATAAGCCGCATTCGGCGTTGCGGGCGAATAATTGACGTGAATGCGCGGCGCAATGTTGCGAACCGATGGGCTGCCGGATTCGGGCGGAATCGGCGCTAAATCGCGCATTTCCCAGACATAGCTCGTCCCGGAAATTTGCGGTTTTAATTCGTCGCGGTTAAACGTCACGCTCGCAGCCTGCCAGCCAACGGGCAAATTAAGCGCGTAGCGCGAAACCAGAGTCGGAAGCCGTTCTTGAAACGACCAGATGTCCTGCGTGAAAAGCGGGCGTTCTTCAACGACGGATTGAAAACCGAAAATCGCGCCCGCGTCGGCTTCGGTTTGCGCGTCAATTGTTTTCACGCGATATTCATTATAAACATCGTCCGGGTCGGCGATTATATCAACGATTGTGTCTTTGTCGAAGTATTTGACTGTGCCGTTCGGACGAATCAGCCAAGCCTTTAAATCGCGCACTTTGCTTGAGCTTTGCAAATAAACTTCGGCGGCTTTGGCGAAAATCTTGCCTTCGCGGTTGAGCAGCCGCACGGCGAAATTGCTCGTCATCGTCAATTGCCCGTCGGAGCTTAAATTAACGATTCGCTCGTCGTACAAAACGACTGCCGGAACGTCTTTGTCGTATGCCGGGACGCGCGCCGCCGCAGCTTGTGAGAGCCAGGGCGGCGCGGAATCGCCTCCGGCGGCAAAGCCGTTCAAGACGAACAGGTTCAGACAAAACAATGCGATTAACCAGATTTTTTTAGTGTGAAGCATAAAATTGAAAATTAGTAACAATCTGTTGAGAACCGGCAAACTGCTCGCGCGCTTCTCAACAGATTGTTTGCCAGAAATGGGAAATCGCTTACTTGGTCACGCTGGCAGTCGTCGTACCTTGTTTTAAAACCAGAGAGTGCGTATCTGCTTTATGAAAAGCGTCGAACAAACCTTTTAAAGCAGTGTAGCTTTCAACCGGGAAATAAACGTTGCCGCCCTTTCCAAAATAGAATGAGCGTTTGTAGATCAGCGTTTTCTTGTCCGTTTTCTTGTCCTCGGTAATCAAAATAGAAATATCGTTTTTTCCGATCTGGCTTTTGTCGGCGATCAATCCGGGCGAATCTGCGTTATCGAGCGCAAATCCGGCGGGCAATTCAATTTCGATGTCGTCTTTTTCCGACCACGGATAGCGGAAGAAAATCGGATGCAGACGAGTTGCGCTCGAAAATACGGGCGTCGAATTGTATTTAAAAAATCCGGGCTGCAAAAACAGGCGCTTTCCGGTTTTCTGAGCATAACCGGAAACGCTGACTTTCGCTGAATAAACGAGCGGCAGCCCGTTGTCGTTGAAATTTTCAACTCTGACATCGGTAATATCTGCCGCGCTCATTTGCTCTTTAAGCTCATTTTTAAAATCATCCGCGCGTTTTTGTTCAGAATCGTCAAATCCGCCGCTCCGGCGATTAATGGCGTTGTGTCCGGTATACTCAACTTTTAAAGTTCCCGTTAAACTCCCGTCTTCAAGCAATTTAAATCTGCCGGTTCGTTTTGCAGAAGTCGCTTCGGCATCGGAAAGCTGGCTGCGAGAAATCAGGAAGTTATCTTCGCCGATTAGGATGGTAGCCGTGCCTTCTTCGTTCCAGAGCAGTTTTCCGTAAGAAAGATACGGCGTTCCGGGATTTAACAACTGCCATTTCTCGCCAACTTTAACGGCGACGCAAGCGAAATGGACGAAAGACATATGGGAATTTCTTTCGGGGTTAAAAAAGTATTCGCTGCGGTCGCCGGAAAGCACGATTCTGGCTTCCATTCCGGCGGCTGTCGCCAGCGAAGCGAACAGCTTTTCGATGTCCGGCGAGCTTCCCATCCGGCGCTTGAGCGTGTCGCTCGGTTTTTTATTGTCAACGCTTTCTTTTTGTTCGGGCGTCATTGTCGAATCAAAAGAAATGTTTTTGATTTGCTTTTGAACGAACTCGTATATTTTCTTTAATTTATCTTCATCCGTGGCGGCTCCGGCAGTTATTTCGGCTGCGGCTTTTTTAACATCGCCGTTCGGTTTAATCCAATCTTTCATTACGGTCGAAAACCGCATCGCAAAGCTCTGCCAGCGCTGCATATCAAAGAAACCCGAATAATAAATCAAAGCCCACGAGCGAACCTGATCCGGCGGCGGCATTCGCGGCTCTTCTTTAAACGCCGGAACGTTGGTCATCGTCGCCACCGAAAAACCGTCTTTGTCTTTGGAAAAACCGACGCCCGAAGGCATATTGAACGATTCGGTCTGCAAAAGCTGACCTTCGTAGGGGCGAATGTAATAAGACATTCTTTGAATCGGAATATCGCGCTGAAAGAGAAGGCGTTCGCCGCTCGCCGAATCGTTTTTGAAGATTTCGCGGTAGCGATATTCCAAAACCACGCCCGGCTCGATTCCGGCAATGGCAAACGAAACGGCTTTGATTTTGAGTCCGTCGGCTTTGACGATTTCGCGTTCAAAAATATCGGTCGGTTTTAATTCGATAATCGTTCCGTCCGGTTTGACGACGCGGGCGGCAACGTCTTTGACTTTTTTGCCTTTGAGAAAAGGAATATCGAACTTGCTGAACCGTTCGCGCCCGCGTTCGGTGAAAATCTTGACGCGAACATAATGCTCGTAAGCAAGCGAAGTTGCTTTTTTATCATCGAGCCTAACTTCCCAGAAAATGGCTTCGGCATCGGCGTCTTTTTCGACTGTCGGTTCTTTCGCCCCCAGCTCAGCCGGGTTGATTGGTCGCCAAATCGGCTCGTCGCCGGCTAAAACCGTCGCAGCGAACAGCGCCAATAAGAGGAAACTGAATACACTTTTGCGGAGGAAAAACATACTAAATCCTTTCAGTTTGGAAATCAGAAACTTAATTTTTTGTTTTTTTGGGATGAAAATCTTTTCAGAAGGTTTAAGTTCGAGTTGGGGGGCGACCCCAAAGATTTTTAAACTCCAGCCGGAATAATAACTCCAAAAGCGACATTTAGCAATAGCTTATGCTGTCTTGCGGGCATTTTTTTTGTGTTATAATTTTTCTCTCATTCACAAAATTCGGATTACAGTTTTTAAATTAACAGGAGGATTAAAATTATGATGGCAGAACCGCGAACTTCCAATATAAATTCATCGAAAATTCAAGAGCTGCTCGGCGCCGACGCCGACGTTTTACTTAATTATTCAACGCCGAAAATTTCCAAAGATCAACTGCAAATTCCGGGCGGGGATTTTGTTGATCGCGTCTGGGCTTTGTCCGACAGAACGCCCGCAACTTTGCGCTCATTACAAACGCTTTTCGGAACCGGGCGGCTGGCGGGAACCGGCTATCTCTCGATTTTGCCGGTTGACCAGGGAATCGAGCACGCGGCAGGCGCTTCTTTCGCGCCGAATCCGCAATATTTCGACCCGGAAAACATCGTCAAATTAGCAATCGAAGGCGGCTGCAATGCCGTCGCTTCGACGTTCGGCGTGCTTGGAATAGTCGCCCGCAAATATGCTCATAAAATTCCGTTTATCGTCAAAATCAATCACAACGAGCTTTTAACTTATCCGAACAAATTCGATCAGGTAATGTTCGGCGGAATTGACCAGTGCCGCGATATGGGCGCGGTCGCCATCGGCGCGACGATTTATTTCGGTTCGGAAGAATCAACCCGGCAATTGGGCGAAGTCGCCGAAGCATTCGCCTACGCGCACGAGCTTGGGATGGCGACGATTTTGTGGTGTTACCTCAGAAACAACAAATTCAAAACCAAAGAAGGCGATCTGCACACAGCCGCCGATTTGACCGGACAGGCGAATCACCTCGGCGTGACAATTCAAGCCGACATCATCAAACAGAAACTGCCCGAACGAAACGGCGGCTACAACGTTTTAGGTCTGGAAAGCAGCTACGGCAAAACGAATCCGAAAATTTACACCGATTTGACGAGCGACAACCCGATTGACCTCGTGCGCTATCAAGTGGCGAATTGCTATATGGGACGCTGCGGTTTGATCAATTCCGGCGGCGAATCGAAAGGCGCGAGCGATATGGCAGACGCTGTGCGAACCGCCGTCATCAACAAGCGCGGCGGCGGAATGGGGTTGATTTCCGGCAGAAAAGCGTTTCAACGCCCGATGAACGAAGGCGTCCAATTGCTCAACGCGATTCAAGACGTTTATCTCAATCAGGAAATTACCGTTGCATAAGTGTTTGCTTCAGGATTTTAAGAAAAGAGGTTTGCTATAGCCTCTTTTCTTTTTTGCAATTAATTTGACATAATCCGCGCAATCGCTTAAAAAAGCGGCAGAAGAATAATTATTAATTTTGCAGCCAGAAACCGTTCAAATCCCCGATGCCGACCTTCTCCGAGCCGTAGCGCAGGGCGACGAAGAATCTCTGGCTGCGATTTATGACCGTTACCGGACAATCCTGTTCGGGCTTCTCTTTCGTATATTAGGTAACCGCGCCGAAGCGGAAGACGTTTTGCAGGAAGTCTTCGTGCAGGTTTGGCAGCGGGCGCGGGATTTTGACGAAAATCGCGGGAAGGCTTTTACGTGGCTCGTCACGCTGGCGCGAAGCAGGGCGATTGATCGCCTTCGTTCTCTGGGTTCACGCAGTCGAACGATTGAAGCCGCGACCAAAGAATCGGCTGACGCCGTTGGTGATGCGGTTGAAGACGCAATAAATAACGAACGCGGCGAAGTCGTGCGAGAGGCGTTAAAAGAATTGCCGGAAGAACAGCGCGCCGCGCTTTTGATGGCTTATTTCGACGGTTTTTCGCAGTCGGAAATCGCCGAACGCACCAACACCCCTCTTGGTACGGTCAAAACTCGAATGCGAACCGGAATGACGAAATTGCGCGAAGTCCTCGCCCCGCGCGTCCGGGATTGGTTGTAAAACGGGCGAACATTGATACGCAAACGGCATCTAATTTGATTAGTTTTAAAGGTGGCTGAAAAAGATTACAAAGAGATTTTAGCGGCACACGCGCTTGACGCGCTCGACGAGAACGAGCGGCGCGAGATCGATGCTCTGCTTACCGAAGACGCACAGCTTCGCGCCGATTTTGACGGGCTGCGCGAAACGGCTGCGGCTTTGTCTTTCGCCGCCGAACCGCTCGAACCGTCGGCGGATGTTCGCTCGCGGATTTTCGAGAAAATCAAACAAACGCCCCAAACCGAAAAACCGAAATTTACGGTTATCGAAGGCGGGAAAAATAAATCTACGGAAAAAGCTGTTCCGGCAGTTGTCGCTGAATTCGGCGGAATGGTTACGCCGCGACCAAGTTTTTGGAGCCGCGCTGCGGGCGTTGTCGCGGTCGCAGCTTCAATTGCGGTAGTAATTTTGGCTTATTCGCTAATTAACACAACAAGGCAAAACGCCAGAGCGCAGGGTGAAATCGCCGGGCTTAATCAAAAACTCTCTGAAGCCGAACAAAATTTGAATAAAACTTCCGGCGAGCTGGCGCAAATCCGCGCCGAGCGCGAACTCTTAGCTTCGCCGCAAACAATCGTCGCCGCGCTCGGCGGTACGGAAAACTCGCCGCAGGCGCGCGCGCGTCTGGTTTTTGACAAACAAACCGGCAAAGCGTTTTTGTACGTCGAAGGCTTGCCCGACGCGCCCGACGGCAAAGCGTATCAAATCTGGTGGATTTCCGATCCGACAAAACCCGCACCCGGCGGCACATTTAAAACACACGATAACGGCAAAGGCGAATTGCGCGATCAAATTCCGTCAAAAGATTTAAACGCCGGAGTTTTCGCCGTCACGCTCGAACCCGAAGGCGGCTCGGATGCTCCGACCAGCAAGCCTTATTTGATTTCAAAACTGTAAAAAATTTTCTTGCAACCAATCCGATTTCGATTTGAGTTCGTAATTTTATCGAACACAACGGATAAAAGCCCGCGTGTTCAGAACGAACAAGGGGCAGTTTAAACCTTGTCGCTTGGTTGAACCGGTTAATTTCTTTCTTTTCTCGCAAAAAAGCGACCGCTCGAAAACGGTCGCTTTTTTGTTGAAAAATTTTCTTAACAACTAAATCCGCTTTGCCAAAAGGCAGCGTATATTCCGTGAAGTTTGGAAAAACTTCAAAAACTAAAAAACATCAAGAGGGTAACAAGGGGTAAAAATGAAAAAAATATTTGTTGGAATGTTATTTGTATTCACGGCTTTCGCGTTTTCGGCATCTGCACAGATGCAGATGAAATCGGACGGCAATCCGATGGTCGGCGGCGCGGCGATGTACAAAGCCAAAGACATCGTTGACAACGCCGTCAACTCGAAAGACCACACGACGCTCGTCGCCGCGGTTAAAGCCGCCGGATTGGTTGATACGCTCAAAAGCAAAGGACCTTTCACGGTTTTCGCGCCCATCAACTCGGCATTTGAAGCTCTTCCGGCGGGAACGGTCGAGACGCTTTTAAAACCCGAAAACAAGACGACGCTGCAAACCGTTTTGAAATATCACGTCGTCGCCGGCAAAATGGATTCGAAAGCCATCGCCAAAGCCATCAAAAAAGGCAAAGGCAGAGCGACTTTTAACACAGTCGCGGGCGGAACTCTGACCGCTTCGATGGACGGTAGCGCGCTGGTTTTAACCGATGCCAAAGGCGGAACATCGAGAGTGACAATTGCCGACGTAATGCAGTCAAACGGCGTGATTCACGTTGTTGATACGATTCTGATGCCGCAATAAAACAAGATCCATAATTTTCCGCGACCTTTCTCTGAAAAATAGACCGCAAATTCGTTTGCGGTCTATTTTTTTTACTGGAAATGAAAAGCCCGTCGGTCTTTGAAAACCGACGGGCTTTTTTATTTAGAATAATTGCCGATTGTTATTGAACCGCCGGAAGAAATTGCAGCGCGAAATTTAACATTCCCCAAGAAAACGCGATAATTACTGACATTTACTTTTCTCCTTTTCCTCAAAAATCGTCGTTAGAGGTACTTCTCCCCGCTCGACGCATTTGTTATACGATAAACAAAGCCATTTTTGCCTCCGCCGTTCGGCTAGTTACTAAAATATTAAAAAGTGTCTGCAATTTGGATTTTGGAAAAGACTGAATGGAAAGAATTAAACCGTAAATTCGATTTTTAATTTACTAAGATGGTGCTGTATTTAACGCGCAATTCGCGTTGGTCTTTGACGATTACCGCGTTGATGATTTCCGGCTGTTTCCATAAATTTTTAAGTCGCCAACGCCGCTACGCTGATTTGCAGCGTTTCCAGCGCGGAACAAGCTGCACCGTCGCCCTGGTTGTTCTGATTGAAAATGCGCCGCCGCACTCGTTCACGCTGCGATTCGCTGATTGTTATCGCCTGCACTTTTTCGCTCCACGCAAAATCGGTCGCGCCGGTTTTTTTGCGCGCCCAGCTTGCCGAAAGCAATTTCAAACGGCGAATAAAATCTGCGGGCGTCGTGTCGAACGAATCGAAACCGACGAGCAAATGAATTTCGCCTTCGTTTCCGCCGACAGCTTCGGGCGCACCGTCCGCCGCGCAGATCGTTCCGGCAAGAAAATTATAAAATTTTTCGCGCGCCGCCTCATCAAACTGTGCATTTACACAGGTCAAAACTATGTAATAATACAGGAGCGGTTTTTTTTGATTGAGCAGCAGCAGCGACGATTTCGTCGAGCAAGCAAGGGTTGTTTCGTAAAATCTGTAATCGGAAAACATCGGAAATTTCCTTTCTCGCATACACATTAACAGATTTTTTTTTCATTTTCACTACCCATTTAGGTAGTAACTTTTCAAAAGCTTTCGCCGCAGATGCGGAAAGTAATTCATGTCAGCAGCATCACTAAACGGGCAATTCAGATTCTCCCGGCAATCCATATTCGAAGCAGAGATGAGATTTCCGTCCATAATACTCGCTTTATCGCCGCCGCAGCTCACTCGGCGCGACGCCGGTTTGACGGCGAAACTGTTGGGCAAAATGGGCGGGGCTGGCGAAGCCAAGGAAATAGGCAATCTCAGTCACGCTCATTTCGGTTTTGAGCAGCAATTGTTTTGCGCGTTCAATTCGCTGCCGGAGAATGTATTGATGAGGCGTCACGCCGGTTGATTGTTTGAAGAGCCGCAAAAAATGATATTCGCTCAAGCCGACCGTTTCCGCAAGAATTGTCAGAGAAAGGTCTGCCGACAAATCGCTGTTGATTAAATCCAGAATTTGCGCCAGATTTTTGTTTGATAAGCCGCTGCCATAATGTTGGTCGGTGAGCAAACCGCTAGTCGAATAATTGCGCAAAAGCTCGACTGCGAGTAAATTTGCCAGCGAATCGGCGTAAAGATTGCTGCCGACCGTTGATTTATGTTGCTGTAATTCTTCAAAGGCAAGTTTCGCAAGCTGCTCGATATGCGGGTTTCTTGTCCCGAAAATCGGCACCAGTTCGATGCGGTCGGGATTTAAATCGGATTCGAGGGCGACTTTTTTAATGAAATCGGGTTCGAGATGCAGATAAATGTCGTCCTGCTCAACGTCGTCATAAATCGAACGCAGCGTGCTTTGAGCCGGAATCAACACGACATCGCCCCTTGTTTGCAGAGTGTTCAGATTGCGATTTTCAAAACGAGTTTGTTGGCGGCTCGGCGCGCCCATATAAACAGTGATGAGATGGAAGGTCAACTTTCCCGGCGCAATAACCGATTCGCGGACGCTGTGACGATTGCGAATAACCTTCAAATTGCGCCAGCGGTCTCCGCTGTCTGCAATCCAATTCCCGCGCCAGTTAAAGCGGCGACGGTTTTTTACGTCATCAGCACCCGTAGATTGTTGCGAAATCTCGTCTTTTTCCCTATTCATAGAGTATTATGTCTTTGCCATATTTTACGGCTCTCCGAAACTCGCAACTCTAATTCGCCGGAGAGCAAAAGCCGAATACAGTCTCTAGTTTATCGTTCGGATCGGCGGGAAAGTAAAGAGTGTTTTACCTATTAAACGCAATTAACGATGAAATTGCGGCAATTTTCCGATAATGTAGCAATTTTTCAACAGTTTCCAATTATTCCTTGTGCTAATTTCAGTTCAATTAGAACAGAACATGTTCTTTACGAATTAAACGGAAAAACTAAAATGATTCCAAACAGTAAAAATAATTCAGGTGCGAAAACGCTGAAAGGCGTTTCAACACTGGACTCTTTTAACACCTTACGCTCAATAGCCGCAGTTCTGTTTTTGATTCTGCTGATGTTCGGGGGCAAAATTTTTGCCCAAGGCACTTCGCCCGAACAGCAGTTAGGACACAGCACGCTCGATCTTGTAGACCCGACTTTCAACGCGCAAATCTCAACCAGTAATTATAACGCCAAATCGGTAAATGTAATTCTGCCTTTGCCGGACGGCAAGATTCTGGTCGGAGGCAGGTTTAACTCATACAACGGAGCCGCAACCGGCTCTGTGGTTCGCGTTAATGCGGACGGCAGTCTCGACACAACTTTTATTGGCGGAGCAATCGAAGGCACGACCAAATCGCAAGTTATCGGCGTCGCGGCTTTGGCGATTCAGCCCGACGGCAAAATCCTTGTCGGCGGTGCTTTCCAGGTTAACGGCGAAACTGCGACTCGAACGCTGGCACGTCTTAACGCTGATGGTTCTCTGGATAATACTTTTTCTTTTAATGTCGAGACTCATCAGTACGGAGTCCGCCGGATTTTAGTCCGTCAAAACGGCAAAATCGTCATCAGCAGCGACTCTTTCTCGACGCCGAACGGCATTGAAGGCGTCATTCAGCTTAACGCGGACGGCTCGCTTGACAGTTCGTTCAATTCGGCTGCGGACGCTGGGGTCAAATATATCGAGTTTCAGAACGGCAAGCTCCTCGTTCTTTTCGGCAGCACAACCGAAATCGCGCGGTTAAACGAGGACGGCAGTTTCGACGGCACATTTAATCGCCGGGCGATTGATATTGATTTCCTTTACATTCAACCGGAGGGCAAAATAATCGGACAAAGAGCCTACGGATCGCTGGTGCGTTTGAATGCGGACGGAACGAGCGACGCCACATTTATCGGGAGCCAAGGGTCAGTAATACGTCGCGCAGCGCTTCAGTCAGACGGCAAAATAATCATCCTCCTCCAGGGTTTCGCCAGCCTCAGTTATTCGGTTTTACGACTGCATCCAAACGGCGCTTACGATGCTTCGTTCACTTCCTTGTTCAATCCTAATAACGAGACTCGTGAGCTTAACGCTGTAGCGGTGCAGGCTGACGGAAAAGTTTTGATCGGCGAGGAGAACAGTATGTTCACTACTCCAACCAATCTGTTTATGCGTGCGAACGCGAATGGCGCGCGAGACTCATCGTTTGTCACAGGAACGGGTTTTCAGCTTTTTTCCGAAGGCAGCGTCGGCGGGTTTGCGGTGCAGCCGAATAACAAGATCCTCATCGGAGGCAGATTCGATTTAGTCAACAGCGTCAGCCGCTATTGTCTGGCGCGTTTAAACGAAGACGGCACGCTCGATAATTCGTTTCAGATCAGCACAACCGCCCAAAATCGTTTCATTTCGATTGCCGAAATTCATAATTTGGCGTTGCAGAGCGACGGAAAAGTAATAGTTTCCGGAAGTTTCAGCTATATCATTAACGGAGCAACAAAAAACAATCTGGTTCGGCTTCATACGGACGGAAGCATAGACGCAAGCTACAATTTATCAGTTCGGGTTGATAATTATGCCATCCCAAATGGAGCCGGAAGAAATAAGGTTATCATTCGCTCCAACAATAAGGCTCTCATCGGCACTTCTCGCAATTCCTTTCTGATTTACACTCTTACGCCGCTGCTTTTAAATGAAGACGGAAGCCGCGACACCGGATTTAATCCGACTCACAGAAACGAAGCCGGAGTGTTTGACATTCATGATTTATTCGTCCAACCAGACAACAAAATCGTTATTGGCGGGCGATACCAAATTGGCGGAGAAATAACAAAAAGTATTCTCGCGCGTTTGAACGCGGACGGCAGCCTCGATTCGACTTTTCAGACCAGCGAGGAAGAAAACAAAGTCGTCAAAGCCTTTGCTTTGCTCGACGACGGTAAAATTCTCGTCGCCCGCGCCACGCAAACTTTTCCCCAATCAAACGGCGAAATAGTTCGATTAAATTCGGATGGGACTCGTGACCCGACTTTTAAATCAGGCGCGGTGACCGGCAAATTAAATGCTCTGCTTTCCTTCGCCGACGGAAAAATCCTGGTCGGCGGCGCGTTTACAAAAATAGGCGACCAGTCGCGGCGGAATCTGGCGGTGCTAAACGCCGACGGCTCGCTCGACCCGACTCTTCTCAACGTCAATCAGGAAGTTTTGAGCCTGACGCTCGACAATCAGGGACGAGTTTTAGCCGGCGGCGCTTTCACTACAATCAGCACCGGCAGCGGAAACGTCACCCGCAGCTATATGGCTCGCCTGCTCTCGGAACCGGTAAATTCGTCAGCCCCGCCCCGCTTTGATTTCGACGGCGACGGACGTTCTGATTTGGCTCTCTTTAATGAAGCCGGCGGAATCTGGACGATTCGTTCGAGCCGCACGAACCAAACCGTTTCCACTCATTTCGGAACAAACGGCGACATCACCGCTCCGGCTGATTACGACAACGACGGGAAGACGGACATTGCGGTTTACCGCCCCGCGGAAGGAATGTGGTATTTGCAGCAATCAACCGCAGGCTTCAAAGCCGTCCGCTGGGGCGCGGCGGAAGACAAACCCGTTGCGGCGGATTACGACGGCGACGGGCGCACTGATATTGCCGTCTTTAGACCGGGCAGCCGCATCTGGTACATTCTGCAAAGCTCAAACAATCAACTGCGCGCCGTTAATTTCGGATTAGCTACCGATGTGCTTTTGCGCGAAGCTGATTTTGACGGCGACGGAAAAGCCGACATCGCGGTTTACCGCCCGTCAACCGGCGGCTGGTATTGGCAGGCGAGCGGTTCGAGCGATGAATTCAGAGCCGCGCAATGGGGCGCAAGCGCCGACATTCCGGTCGCGGCGGATTATAACGGCGACGGCAAAACCGACATCGCGGTTTATCGTCCGAGCGATGGCGTTTGGTATCAACAGCTTTCGACCGAGAGCGGCAATTACAATTTCGCCGCCGTCCAATTCGGTTTAAACGGCGATGTTCCCGTCGTTGCCGATTACAACGGCGACGGAAAGGCTGACGTTTCTATCCGTCGGGGTGAGATTTGGGCGCTGTTGTTGTCCGCTCAAGGATATAACGGATTGAATTTCGGCAACGCCTCAGACAAAGCGGTTGCGGCGGTTCAGCAGTAAGTCGGCAGAGCTTCCGGCGGCTTTGCACAAATATTCAGTTGAAATAACATAAAATCAATAATTTATGCAGTTAATTTTGAATATTTATGCAAAGCCGCGCTGCCCTCAATTGAAAAAGCGGGGAAGAAATCAATCGGCATTACAAAAAGGGTTAATCAGGAAAATAACAAATATAAAGAAACATAGCTTACAGAAAAAATCGGTGAATAAAATGAAAAAGTTCATCATCGGCGCTGTTTTAGTTTTGGCTGGTTTGATAAACGCCTCAGCGCAAGGCGCTGCGCCAAAACCGTGTTTGGATTTTTATGGATCAGGGCGCACCTCATTTGCCGTCAAAAACAGCAGGTTTGCCTTCAAAGACGGAAGCGCCATCGACAATATTGTCTGGCGTCTTCGCAACAACGGCGGTGCGGGTGAAAACACCGTTCTCTGGGGGCTTTCAGATAACGACATTCCGGCACCGGGCTATTTTGATTCTGACAATAGAGCCGATATAGCCGTTTGGCGTTGGCGGAACCAAACTCAGGCTTATTATTTTATTCGTCCGACAGCGCCGACTACGCCTCCAAACAGTTTTCTGGCAATTCAATGGGGAAAGGGCGGCGATTCGTTTGGAGAACGTGATTACCCCACAAGAGAAGCCGATTATGACGGTGACGGCAGAGATGATCTGACCGTCCTCAGAAGAGTGGACAATAAATGGCATTGGTATTATTTGCGGAGCAGCAATAACACTTTCGCCGCAGTCGTTTTCGGATATGCCCCCTATACTTCGCTGGAAGATCAGCCGCTTCCGGGAGCTGATTATACTGGAGACGGGCGGGCTGATATTGGTGTGATTCGCCGGACTGACGGAGGCGGCGACACTTATCTAATCGGCGACAGTAACACCGGCGCTCTCGTGCTGACTCAACAATGGGGGGATTTGCCGGGAGATATTTATGTGACCGGAGATTATCTGGGCGACAGTCGAGCCGATTTTGCAGTCTGGCGCGGCGTTAACTTTCCAACCGGAGCAACGCGCGACGGCTACTGGTATATTCAGGAAAACGGCGGAAACAACAGAATAATCGTTCAATTCGGAATTCCGAGTTCTTTGTCTGGATTCAACGACATTCCAGTCTGCGGCGATTATAACGGCGACGGCAAGTCCGATATCGCAGTTTACCGTTATACGAACAATACTTTTTACTGGCTCAACAGTCCAAGTTTGACCAGTATGGGGGCGCAGCAATTTGGTCAGCCGGGCGATTACCCGCTTGCTACGGTGAAGAATACGTCTCCGATCTTTTGACCGTGCGGTGCACAGGAAGATTTCAATGGCGACGGCAAAGAATTTACCGAATTATTGATTGCTTTCTTCTACGGTTTCCAATTTCCGCGTTATTTGTACGGCATTAAAGCGTCTGTCATCTGCTGCCGGAAACTGTACTGATTCACCTCAAAGAAAAAGACGAGAACTTATTTCTCGTCTTTTTCTTTCCGTTAATCCGTAACTAAATCCTTTAACTTTCTTCGGTGCAAATTTTCATTCTTCGGCGTTTTCCTCTTCCTCTTCGCCTTCAAACTCGCCGACTTCCCAGCCATCGTAAGCCGTCACGCCTGCTTCCTGTGCGATTCGGGCAAGCTCGACATTGCGCTCGGCGAGCGAATGAGCCGTGTGCGTTTCAACTTTGTCAACGTGCAGCATATATTCGCCGGTCGGTTTGTCGGTTTCTTCGTCTTCAAGCTCGAAAACGCCGATATAATCGTAACCGTGTTCTTCAAGCTGTTCGCCCAGTTTTCCGAGCTTCTCAATTTCGGCGTCAATAAAATAAAAACTAAAAAGATGCGGCTCTTCCAGCTTTAAACCGTCTTCTATTGCTTCCGCAAAAATTGCTTCGATGCTTTCAATTTGTGATTCTACGTCGGTAAACATTATTGCTCCTTTACCATAAATATTTTTCGTCGTACTCGACATTGCTCAATTCTAGCAATTCGACATACTCGGTTTGAAAGTTTTTTCCGTGATGATGTTCGATTTGATGGCGGATATAATTTTTAACTTTATCCAAGCTCGTCGCGCTGACCGCAAAAGCGCCCTAACCGTTTTGCCAGGCAAAATTTGGTTTGCCGCCGCGATGCGCCCAACCGGACGAGCTTGCCTTTAATTCGCGCATAAAATAATCAAGACGATGCGAAGCAGTCAGCCCGATAAGCAAATGAACGTGGTCTTCAATTCCGCCAATCGCCAACAAAACCCCGCCCTGATTTTTCACGATTCCGCCCATATAACCATACAAATCCTCGCGCCAGTCATCTGTAATCAAAGGCAACCGATCTTTGGTCGAAAAAACAAGATGATAATGCAAGCTCGTATGCGTCGAAGGCATAATAAAAATAAGATATTACGTTTTTCAATTTAAAAATACCGTTTTCAGTGCCGAAGGCACGTCAATGAGTTAGCCAGTGGTGAGCGCAGCGAACCTCTGGAAAACGTCACCCAAACGTGCCAGCCCCGACAGGGGCGAAACATAACAATTATCAACGGATGTTGCGCACCATCCGGTGCGCGATTATTTTTCGCGTTTGCATTCCAGAGGTTCGCTGCGCTCACCACTGGCTAACTTATCATCGCGCCTTGCGGCGCTTTGGAACCGGGCAATTCTTAAATAATTATTCGGTTTCGGATTCTTCCGTTGTGCCGCGTTCCGGTCGCATATGCGGGAAGAGAATCACGTCGCGGATCGAATGTTGATTTGTCAGCAGCATCACCAAACGGTCAATCCCGATTCCGATTCCGGCGGCGGGCGGCATTCCGTAGCTCAAAGCGCGAATGTAATCTTCATCCAAAACCATCGCTTCATCGTCGCCGCGCTCGCGTTCTCCGGCTTGGTCTAAAAAACGCTCGTACTGTTCCTGCGGATCATTCAACTCCGAAAAACCGTTCGCGCATTCCATTCCGTTGATGAAAAGCTCAAAACGCTCGGCAATCTGCGGATTCTGCGGCGACGCTTTCGATAAAGGCGAAATTGATTTTGGGTAATCAACAATAAATGTTGGTTGAATTAAATTTTCCTCTACGAAACTTTCAAAAAGAGACAATATATCTTTTGCAATATCTATTTCACTCAAAATGATTTTTTGATGTTCTTCAGATAATTCTTTCCATTTCTTCTTAATTAAAACGTCTTTTTCATCTTCAGTTATTTTATAAACGGTTTCGTTTGTATCGTTATCAAACTGTTCAGTTTCATTAGGTAATTCGTCAAAAAACCACCACGCAAAAGTTGATAATAATTTGGCATTCGCTCCTTTACTAAGCCAAGTTTCAAAATCCTCTTTGATAAAGCTGTTAAATATTGAAAGTTCTCTGGCAATCGCCGCTCTCATATTTAATCGTTCAAATTTAGAGAAATCAATAATTTCATCTTTTGTTAAATCTCTGCTTGGAAAATTTAATCTGGCGAATAATTTATTTGATTTATCTCCTGAAACTTTAACCTGCAAACTTCCGCCGGTCGCTTTTTGCACCGATTCTTTAATCATCGTTTCGGCGAAATCCATCATTCCGTTCACGTCCATATAAGCGCAGTAAAATTCGAGCATCGTGAATTCGGGACTGTGGCGTTGCGAGAGACCTTCGTTGCGGAAATTGCGGTTTAATTCGTAAACCTTTTCAAAACCGCCGACTTCGAGGCGTTTCAAATAAAGCTCGGGCGCGATGCGGGCGTAAAGTTTAATATCGAGCGCATTGTGATAAGTTTCAAAAGGTTTCGCCGCCGCGCCGGTCGCTTTCGGTGTGAGAATCGGCGTTTCGACTTCGATGTAGCCGTGCGCGTCGAGATAATTTCTCATTCCGCTAATTAAACGAGCGCGGCGTTCAAAGACTTCGCGCGTCGTCAATTCGCCCGGCTCGCGTTCGACTTTCAGGCTCGAAGCGATCAAATCAATGTAGCGGTAACGGCGGCGCGTTTCCGGGTCTTCGATGCCGTGCATTTTGTCGGGCATCGGCAGCATCGCTTTTGCCAGAAACTGAATCGTCTCGACGTGAATCGAAAGCTCGCCCGTTTTCGTCACGAACAAATAGCCTTCGACGCCGACGAAATCGCCGTGATCGAGCAGATTAAACAATTCCCATCCCGAATCTTCCGCGTTAATCGTTTGATAATTGTCATTGCTAACGGCTTTCACATCTTGTTTTCTGACGTAAATTTGCAACCGCTTAACGCCATCTGACAAATGAACGAACGCCGCTTTGCCCATCACGCGCGGCGGAACCGCAAGACGACCTGATGTGCGGATGCGATATTGATTTAATTCCGCGTTTGCGGCGTCTTTGGCTTCCGGCGCGGGCTGTTCGCCTTCGGCAACATATTTTTCTTTAATCGGGCGGGCAAAATTAACCAGATTTGTAATCGTATCTTCCGTGCCGGAAATTGCGGTGCGGTCAAATTTGTTCGGATAAACATTGCCGATTAGCGCGCGAAGTTTTTCCAAATGCTCTTTTCTCGCAATTGTTTGATCGTTTTCTTCGATAAATGGAATTGTCATAAATTTTTATCAATCAATTTTATGAGTTACGCTTTGAAATACCAAGTGGCAGAAACACGACCGTTAGGGAGTGTGCGAATAATGCGGCACACTCCCTAACGGTCGTGTTTCTGCCTCGAACTTATAGAAATCAAAACAAATTTCCCGCAAAACGGCAAAGCAAAGCCCCGAATTCAGTAAAAAAGCAACTTTTACGGCGTTTTTTTCTTCCCTTTTATAAGGACACGAAATTTAGAAAAGACAAAAAGTATATTTATGGGTGATTTTTTAGATTATTTTAGCAGGATTCTGCATTACAACCTCTTTCCTCTCGGCGAAGCCAAAATTACGCCGCTCAGTTTGATTTATGTCGTTGGTTTTACGGTTTTGTTGTTTTGGGCGTCGAAAAAGCTGAGAGATTTGATGACCGCGCGATTGTTGTCGAAAACGCATCTCGACATCGGCGCGCAACAGGCAATCGGCACTGTTTCGCGTTATCTGATTTTGTTTCTCGGTTTTCTCGTGATTTTGCAAACCGTCGGAATCAACCTGACAACGCTCAATGTTTTGGCTGGCGCGGTCGGAATCGGAGTCGGTTTCGGTCTGCAAAATGTGGCGAGCAATTTTATCGCCGGGATAATTATTTTATTTGAACGCCCGGTGAAAATCGGCGACCGAATTGAAGTTGACGGCAGCGACGGAAAAGTCATCTCCGTCGGCGCGCGCAGCACTGTCGTCAAAACCAACGACAACATAACGATTATCATTCCGAACAGCAAACTAATCACCGAAGACGTAATCAACTGGACCTACGACAGCCGCAACCCGCGCATTCGCCTCCGCGTTCCGGTCGGCGTCTCGTATGATTCGGACGTTGCTTTGGTCAAACGGCTTTTGCTCGAAGTCGGGACGGAAAATCCAGATGTTTTGCAAGAGCCTGCGCCAACCGTACGTCTGCTCGAATTCGGCGATAACTCGCTCAATTTTGAATTGTGGGTGTGGAGCAAAGCTAAACTGCATCGAAAAACGGTTTTGCTGAGCGATTTAAATTTCGCCATCTGGGAGAAATTCAAAGCAAACAACATCGAAATCCCGTTCCCGCAAAGAGATTTGAACATTCGCAGCGGGCGGCTCGCATTTGACGGAAACGCGGCTGTTTTTAGTCAAAAACAAGAAAACAACTCTCGTCCCAACGGCATTTACAATAATTAACAATCTAAAAAATAGATTTGTTCGTCGTTCGTTGTTCGTTGCAAAAGCAATCTATGACGAGCGACGAACAACGAACGACGAACAAAATGATGGATTTAAAAATCGGAGATAAATTTTCGACGAGTAAGCAAATTACAGATTCGGTTGTGCGTGCTTTTGCCGATTTATCGGGCGATTACAACCCGATTCACATTGACGAAGAGTTTGCAAAAACTACACGTTTCGGACGAAGAATAGCGCATGGAATGATTTCCGGCGCGTTGATTTCCGCCGTTTTAGGTTACGAATTTAAAGAACGAAGAGTCGTATATCTTTCACAAACAATGAAATTTGTCGCGCCCGTTTTCATAGACGATACCGTAACGGCTACCGCGACCGTAAAAAATATTCGTGAAGACAAAAACATCGTCACGCTTGAAACGGTTTGCACCAATCAGAACGGCGAAACAACTCTAAAAGGCGAAGCGGTTGTAATGATTCTTTCGTAAATAAAATGCAGGAAATTACCCGGCGCTGTTCATTCTCCGTCTTTTTGTGGCAAACTTTTGTTTAAAAGCAGATGAGCAGCGGGACGGAAATCAGACAAGCCGACGTTTTCGAGCGCATTGCCGCGAGCGAAGAATTTCGCCGTCTGTTTGATGAAATCCGGGGCGGCTCGCCGATTGTCTCGCTTGCCGGTTTAACGAGCGGAACCGCGAAAGCCTGCGTTTTAGCCGCGTTACAAAAAGAAACCGGAAAAACTTTTGTCGTCGTCTCCGAAACAAACAAAGATTTGGAAGATTGGAACGGTGATCTGTGTTTTTTTAGCGACGCGGCGAGTGAAGGACAAACAGACAGAGGGCAAATTTTAATTTTGCCGTCATCGGACGCCGATCCGTATGCCGGAGTTTCGCCGCACGCAGAAACTTTGGAGCAGCGCGCTCTGACGCTCTGGCGATTGATTAAAAACGCACCGGATTTTTTGCTTTTGACGGCTCGCGCGCTTGTTGCGAAAACCGTCGCGCCCGAAGAATTAAGAAGCTTGGGCGCATATCTTCGGCGCGAAGAAGATTTTCCGCCCGAAGAATTAATCGAAAAGCTCGTCGCTTGCGGCTACGTCCGCGAAGAACCCGTCGCGGGCGTCGGGCAATTTTCTTCGCGCGGCGGAATCGTTGATGTTTGGTCGCCCGATTGCGAATTGCCCGTGCGCGTCGAATTTTGGGGCGACACGGTTGATTCGATTCGCGAATTCGACCCGGAAACTCAGCTTTCAACTCAACAATTAAAAGAAATCTCCTTTGCGCCGATGCGCGAATTCGCCGCCTTGCCGCAGGATTTCCGCGATTGGGCGTTTTTCGCCCGTGAAAGATTTTCGGACGAACGCTTTGCGCGCGCTTTGGCTGATCGCACGCAGTTTGCCGATGAAGGCGAATCTTTTTCCGGCTGGGAATTTCTGTTTCCCGTTTTGCACGAACGCAAAGGCGCGGCGTTCGATTATTTACCGAAAGATGCGGTTTTAATTTTCGACGAACCGGCAAGCGTCGAAAAATATCTCGGCTCGTTTTATCAAAATCTGGAAAACAGTTTTGAGGAAACAAATCGAGCCGACGAATTGGGTTTGCCGCCGAACGAGTTGTTTTTGACGCCGGAAGAATTGCGCGAGCGAATCGGCGAAAAACAGCGATTAGAGCTTCGCGCTTTGGGACGCGCAGCCGCCGCGACCGATGAAAGTCTGGCGTTTGAAAATGAAAATCTGCAAATTCAAATTCCAAATATAAAATCTCAAACTGCAAAGCCTTTATTTCTGTTTTCAACTGCCGAGAAAGCAGCCGAAATCGAAATCATTTCCCGCTCCGCGCGTCGTTATCACAATCGAATCAGCGAATTGGCGAGCGATTTAAAACGCGGTCATCAACGAGCGACGAGCAACGAGCAGCGAACAATTTTCGTTTTGCGAACAAGCGGAATGCGCGAGCGCGTCAGCGAGCTTTTGCGCGAATCTGAAGTTAGTTTATCGTCTGATTCGTTCGCGCTCGGAAATCTAAGCTCCGGTTTTGAGCTTCCCGTTGCCAATTTAATCGTTCACACAGAAGCCGATCTTTTCGACGAAATCGAAAAATACCAGGTTCATCCCGAATTTCAGGCGCAGCAACAGAGAAACAAGGCTGAAAAGTCGAAAGGCAAAAGTCGAAAAGACAGAACGGGCGCATTTTTGTCGGATTTCCGCGATTTGAAACCGGGTGATTTTGTCGTTCACGTTGATCACGGAATCGGGCGTTTTGAAGGGCTGAATGCGCTGCAAATGGGTGAGCAGAGCGGCGAATTTATGCTCGTCACTTACGCCGATAACGCCAAGTTGTATGTGCCGGTCGAGCGGCTCGACCTGGTTTCGCGTTTTTCGAGCGCCGAAGCGCAGACGCCGAATCTCGATAAATTGGGCGGAATCGGATGGCAAGCCAAAAAAGCCAAAGCCAAACGCGCGATGCGCGATATGGCGGACGAGCTTTTGCGGCTTTACGCCGAGAGAAAGCTCGTGCAAGGCTACGCTTTTGCCGCCGATTCGCCTTGGCAGGACGAGTTTGAAAACGCATTTCCATACGAATTGACAATTGATCAGGCGGTTTCGGTCGAAGATGTCAAAAAAGATATGGAAGCGACGACGCCGATGGACAGATTGCTCTGCGGCGATGTCGGTTTCGGCAAGACGGAAGTTGCGATGCGCGCGGCTTTTAAAGCCGCGATGGATTCAAAACAAGTCGCCGTTTTAACTCCGACTACTGTTCTTGCTTATCAGCATTACGAAACTTTCAAAAAACGCTTTGCGGCGTTTCCAATCACAGTCGAGCTTTTATCGCGTTTTCGCTCGCCTAAAGAGCAAAAAGAAGCCGTCAAAAAACTCGAATCCGGCGCGGTTGACATAATTATCGGGACGCACCGGATTTTGTCGAAAGATGTCGTGATTCCTAATTTAGGGCTGGTAATTGTTGACGAAGAACAGCGTTTTGGCGTCGCGCACAAAGAGCGTTTGAAACAACTGAAAAAGAAAGTTGATGTTTTAACTTTGTCGGCGACGCCGATTCCGCGCACTTTGAATATGGCTTTGACCGGAATGCGCGATATGTCCGTGATCGAAACGCCGCCGCGCGACCGGCTGGCGATTAACACACAGGTCGTTCAATTTTCCGATTCGGTGATTAAATCGGCGATTGAATTGGAAATGTCACGACAAGGACAAGTCTTTTTTATTCACAACCGCGTCGAGACAATCCAACCGATTGCAGCTTTGATTAAAAAAATCGTGCCGGAAGCCAGAATTATCGTTGCGCACGGGCAGATGAACGAGCAGGAAATGGAAACGGCGATGCTCGATTTTGTTGATTATAAATTCGACGTTCTGGTCGCCACGACGATTATCGAAAACGGCATTGACATTCCGCGAGCGAACACAATTATCATTAACCGCGCCGACAATTACGGTTTATCACAGCTTTATCAACTGCGCGGTCGCGTCGGGCGCTCAAATCGCCGCGCTTACGCTTATTTGTTGATTCCGGGCGAATTAACACTAACGCCGATTGCGCGGCGCAGGCTTTCGGCTATTCGTGAATTTTCAGATTTAGGCGCGGGTTTCAGAATCGCCGCGCTCGATTTGGAATTGCGCGGCGCGGGAAATATGCTCGGCGGCGAGCAGTCGGGACATTTGGACGCGCTCGGATTTGATTTGTACACCAGAATGCTCGAACGCACTGTGGCGGAAATTCGCGGTGACGAAATCGAAGACGAAGCCAGCGTTTCGATCAATTTGGGCGTTGACGTTTCGATTCCGACCGATTATATCGCCGATATGTCGCAGCGACTGAGAACTTACAAACGCATTTCGTCGGCAAATTCGGAAGAAGTTTTAAACAAACTTTTCGCCGAAATCCAGGATCGTTACGGGCGCGCGCCAGAATCGGTCGAAAATCTTTTTAATTACGCCAAACTTCGTCGTCTTGCCGAAGAAATGCGCGTGCTTTCGATTGATAAAACTCCGCAGGGAATTGCTTTCAAGCTGTCGGAACGCGCAACGGTTGAACCGGAAAAATTGATGGATTTGGTTAATTCCGGCGAAGGCATCGGTTTTTCGCCGAACGGCGTTTTAAGAATTCCGATAAATTCCGCAGATGAAAGCCAACAAATTCTCGATTCGGCGCGTCAAATCTTGCACGAAATTCGTTCTAACGGGTAAAGTAATCAGTAATTAGTAATCAGCAATAATAAATTTCGCAAACCGAGCAGATCAATCCTGCAATCATACTAATTACTAATTACTAATTACTTTTTACCAATTACCAATTACTAAAAATAGGAGTTACAAAGTGAGATTTTCCAAAACTGCTTTTGTGCGGTTGTCAGTTTTATTTGCCGCCGTTTTTTTATTCAATTTTTCCGGTTTCGCACAGGAAACCGAACAGCGCGTGGTTGATGAAGTCGTCGCGCAGGTAAACGAGGGCGTAATTACTTTGTCGCGAATTAACCGCGAGATTAACAGCCGCGCCGATGCGATTATGGCGCGCGGTCAAACCGAGGGGAAAACGCGCGAACAGCTCGTCAGCGAGTTTAACGCCAAGCGCAACGAGCTGATTGTTGATTTGATCAACGAAGAGCTGATTATGCAGCAAGGCAAAGAGCTTTCGCTTGAAAATGAAGTCGAGCAGGAAATCAACCAGCGTTTCGTGCAGTTAATGCAGCGTTACAATATCAAAACGATTGAAGAGCTTCATAAACAAATTCGCGCGGAAAACATTGAGCCGGACGAGCTGAAAGCCATCTGGCGACGCGAGCTGGTTCCCGCTCTTGTCTTTCGATATGAAGTTGAGGGCAAACTTTATAACGGTTTAACGCAGAAAGAGTTGAAAGATTATTTTGAAAAAAACCGGGAAAAATTCCGCAAAGCGGAAACCGTCGCAATTTCGGAGATTTTCCTGAGCTTTGCCGGACGCGACATAAATCAGGTCAAAACCAAAGCCGCTGATCTAGTCAAACAGCTTCGCGCCGGAGCCAATTTTGAAGCATTCGTCGCGCAGCATTCCGAGCGCCCCGATTCGCAAAAGGAAAAAGGCAAAGTCGGCAGTTTTGAAGTTCCGCAGCTTACACCGGAAATCGGCAACGCGATTAAAAATGTCAAAGCGGGCGGTTATTCAGACCCGATTATTATTGATGAAGGCGCGATGATTTTGCGCGTTGACCAGCGCGTCAACGATTCCGCCACACCCGTCTTTAACGAAAATCAGGTTCGTCAGGCGATTACTATGGAACGTTCGGAAGCGGAGCGCAAAAAATATATGGCGAAACTGCGCACGAACGCCTACATTAAAATTGCCAAAAGTTATGAAACAGCGATAATGCCGATTCTTTATAAAGACGATAAGAAAAGCTAGTCTTGAATCTTGAGTCTGGAGTCGAGAGTCGAATTTGTTTCTTTTGAATCCAGATTTTTGACTCCTGAATCCAAACTATTGAGTTGTTCGTGCGGTGCGGGAAGGTTTACGATTTCGCCTTCGATGCGCCGCACTTTTTCGTTTTCCTGAATTGGTTCGGTTGCCGCAAAAGGAAGGCTGACGAGACCTAAAACGTAAAGCGCGAGCGCGAAAAACGAAATGTAGCCGGTCGCCGGCGCGAAATTCGGAATGCCTAAAACCGTGCGCGGAATGCCTTCAAAAATGTAGTTTATCAATTTGTACCAACCGCTTTCTTCGGGCGCGGCAAAAGCGGCGAGAATCAAATGTTTGAGCAAAAAAGCCGTCCCGAAAAGCACAGCAAGGCTTCTCAGCAGTCGTTTGGCGTCAAACTCGGAAAACAGATTGTTCCACAGCGTCCACAAAAAAAAGAACGAAAACAGCCAGAACAAAAAACCGCTTTCCGGCAGCACGGAATTCAAAGCCTGAGCCGAAGCGAAAAAAAGCGTGAGCAAAGTTATTGCGTTTGCCGCGTTTGTCAGCAGCGGAAAATCGTGCGAAATCCAATCGCCGAAAAAAACGAGCCTCCCGCGCAGAAAAAGCAGCATCAGCAAGCTCGCCAAAATCAAACAAACGAGCGGCGGCGGAATAAAAATAAAATTCTGTCTTTCCGCGCCGACACGCAAACCGCCGAGCAGCGCGACCGTCAAAAAAATGAGCGGCAGCAGCAGAAAACGCCAGACTGCCAGATTTCTTTCGCGGATGTTCATTTACTTTCTCTCCCGCAAAACTTTGAGCGGATTTATATCATCCCAGCTTCGTTCAATGCCTTGCTCAAGCTCGGTTTTTAGTTCGACGGCGGTTTTTAATTTTAAATCCGCATCGTCAGATTTAAAATTCGGGTCGAGCGAGACGACGCGGTTTGCCGTTTCCACGCCTTGCCGGAAAAGATTGTCGTCATTCCATGTTCTGCCCCAGCCTTCACGGTAAAAGCTGTAAGCTGTGTAAAACTGAGTTTTGGCGTCGCGCTTTTCCGAATCGGCTTGATTAAAGTTTTCGCGCGCGGCGCGGTAATTTTCCGTGCGGAAAAGCCGCAAGCCTTCGTCGAATTTCGCCTGGTTGATTTCGTAAGCGCCGACCGTGACGGTCGCTTTGGTCGAAATCTCGGCAACCGTTTTAGGCTCAGTCCAGTAAAGCCAGACAATGAAAAAAGCGTAAACGATTGATAATAAAATTCCGGTGGTTTGGATTAGTTTCAGGTTCATCGTTTATAATCCTAGTCGAAACTAAAAGAGGTTTCCCGCAAAGTCAAACTCTTTTCAGAAAAATAAAAATATGCTGCGATTACTAACTTCACTGATTTTTTGTTTTGTTGTTTTAAACTCTGTCGCATTTGCTCAGGATGCGAATGCAAATTCGTCGGAAATTCAAGGATGGCACAGGATAAAAAGCAATAACGGCGAATTTTCAATCGAAATGCCCACCGACTATTCTTACTTTTATAACAAAGACGGATTCATCGCCGGGAAAGATTCAAGCTCGTACGAAATGCGGGAAATGCAAATCGTCAACAGTTATGAAAATCAAACATTGATGGGCGTTGAGGTTTATCGCACTTCAAATCCGAAAAATGCGTTGGAAGCGACGATTGATTATCAAAACCGCGAAGCTGACGGAAAAAAACTAAATTCAGCCGGTTTTGTCGGCAGAGAATATAATATAAAAAAAGATGATTGGACGCGAACAACAAAATACTTTGCGTCCAAAACGCATCTTTACATCGTCACAGCGGCAACTCGCGACGCCGATAATCAAACTCTTCAAAGATTTCTCTCTTCGCTTAAAATCGGCGAAAATGCTGCGGGAGAAGTCAATGCGACACCGCTCGGCTCATTAAAAATCAGCCAGCCGGAAATCTCTTTTGAAAAACCCGACGCGAAAAAGCCCGCAGATAACAAAACGCCGAAAGATTCTTCGGCGCAGCCGGACGAAACGGTTAGATTGGCTATCGTCGGCTCCGTGCTTCCCTCATACGTTGACGAAGCGCGTCGCGCAAACGTAAGCGGAATTATCAGTTTGCGTTTAACTTTTTCGCCGCGCGGCAACATCAGCCGAATCGTCGTCTTGCGGGAGCTTCCGAACGGGTTGCTGCGTCAGGCTGTTTTTGCCGCGTTGCGATTCAAATTTCTGCCTCAGGAGAAAAACGGAAAATTGGTGGCTGCGACCAAAGTCGTTGAATTTCGATTCAGTATTTTTTAGAAAAAACAATGAAAAGAGTAGTTTTAATTTTTATATTGTGTGTTTTTTGTTTGTCCGTATTTCAGCAAATTTCCGCACAAAAAATGGCGGCTGATTTAATCGTCATCAACGCTAAAGTGCGCACAATGGACGCGAATAAACCAACCGCCGAAGCGTTTGCAGTTTTGGGAAACAGAATCGTTGCCGTCGGCGCAAACGCTGAGATTCGTCAATTTACAGGAAGCGGCACGAAAACGATTGATGCGGGCGGAAAGTCAGTGATTCCGGGTTTTAACGACTCGCACGTTCATTTTCTCGACGGCGGCGCGGGGCTTTCGAGCGTTGATTTGCGCGACGCCAAAACGCCGCAGGAATTTGTCGAGCGCATCAGGAATTTTGCCGCCAAACTGCCGAAAGGTCGCTGGATTCTAAACGGCAATTGGGATCACGAAAACTGGACGCCGAACAATCTGCCCAGTGCGCAGATGATTGATGCCGCGACGCCGAATAATCCGGTTTTTATTAATCGTCTTGACGGGCATATGTCACTGGCAAATTCGCTCGCATTGAAGCTAGCCGGAGTTGATAAAACCACAAAGGACGTTCCGGGCGGTGAAATAGTTCGTGATTCAAACGGCAATCCGACGGGCGTTTTAAAAGACGCGGCGATGGATTATGTTTACAAGGTCATCCCCGAAGCAAGCTTTGAGCAAAAAATGGAATACCTGCAAGCCGCGACCGATTATGCCGCTTCTTTGGGCGTCACGAGCGTTCAGGATATGTCCGCCGGAACGGATGTCGGTATTTATCAGGAAATGATTCGTCAGGGAAAACTGAAAACGCGCGTTTACGCCGTTTCGCCGATTTCCGATTGGCAGCGCTGGCAAAAAGCAGGCGTGCGCTACGCCTTTGGCGATCCGATGCTCCGCGTCGGCGGTTTGAAAGGTTTTATTGACGGTTCGCTCGGTTCGACGACCGCATGGTTTTACGAGCCTTATCTGGACGCGCCGAACACGACCGGATTGCCGCTCGTAGAAACCGCAACGGCTCATCAATTCGTGCGCGACGCCGATAAAGCCGGTTTGCAGATTATGATCCACGCCATCGGCGACCGCGGGAATGATGAAGTCTTGAAAATTTTTGAGAGCGTCGCAAAGGAAAACGGCGCGCGAGATCGGCGCGTCCGCATCGAACACGCGCAGCATTTGAACGAAGGTTTGATCAAACGTTTCGCTTCCAACAAAGTCGTCGCTTCGATGCAGCCCTATCACGCGATTGACGACGGGCGATGGGCGCACAAACGGCTGGACGAAAAACGTCTGCGCGGGACTTACGCTTTTCGCTCGCTGCTCGATGCGGGCGCGACTCTGGCTTTCGGCACGGATTGGTACGTCGCGCCGCTTAATCCGATTCTGAGCATTTATGCGGCGACGACGCGCCGCACTTTGGACGGTAAAAATCCGAATGGCTGGATTCCCGAACAAAAAATCACGGTCGAAGAAGCCGTTCGCGCTTACACGGTCGGTTCGGCTTTCGCCGAATTTCAGGAAGCTCATAAAGGAACAATCTCGGTCGGCAAATTAGCCGATTTCATCGTTCTGTCAGATGATATTTTTTCGATCAATCCAAACGACATCGAAAGAGTAAAAGTTTTGACTACCGTGATGGACGGCAAAGTCGTTTATCAAAGGAAATAAATAGCGTCTTCGACTTTTAAGAAAGTCGAATACAAGCGATAATCTGTAAAATAAATTAAAAGGAGACAAATTTGATATGAAAAAAATACTCGGTTTGGCAATTTTAACCATCGCTTTCGTCGTTTCGGGCGCGGCGCAGGAATTAAACAGCAAAGGTCAGCCCGTTGTGAAAAGCAATGATAACGCGCCGGTTGAATTAAAAGCGGGCGAGACAATCAAACGCGGCGCGGCGCTCGGCGCGGTTAAAGCCGAACGAGCGGCTCTCGCCGACGTGATGAAAAATCCGCAGAAATACGCCGGAAAAATTGTTGCGGTCGAAGGCGTAATCGTTCGTTCGTGCAAAAAAGAAGGCTGCTGGATGGAGCTTGCGGCAAACAAAGATGCGAAGCCGGTGCGCGTCACGTTCGGCGATCACGCTTTTTTTATTCCGCTGAACGCCGCCGGTTTAAACGCTAAAGCGGAAGGCGTCTTTGAAGTTAAGGTTTTGAGCAAAGAAAAAGTTGATCATATGGTTAATGATGACGGCGCGAAAATCGAGCGCAATGCGGACGGAACCGCCAACGAAATCACTTTTGTCGCTTCAGGCGTTGAATTGACGAAGAAATAATTCCGGGAAACGAACTCAAGCTTTACGACGTGGTTGCATTAGTTGCCGACGTTCCCGAACACAATTTGTTGCGCGGGCACGTCGGCACAATTGTTCACGTTTATAATAAGGGCGAAGCATTTGAAGTTGAGTTTGTTGACCGTCAAGGTTTTACATTTGGATTGCTTACTTTGTATCCTGAGCAGCTTTTGCTTTTACTCCACGAGGCGGTCGAGAAAATAGCATCTTAAATCTTTTGTATTAAATAATTAAAGCAACTCTCACCTCTTTTATTTTTCCACACATTATTTTATTTCAGATAAATATTCCGACAATATTGCATTTATTCAGCATCTGATAAACTGTAATTGGCTGTTATGAAACCGTTTCAGATACGCAATATCGAAATCAATCCGCCGCTCGTTCTTTCGCCGATGGCGGGCGTCACCGATTATTCTTTTCGCCGGATGGCAAAGCGGCGCGGCGGGATCGGTTTGACCGTTTCCGAGTTTATCTCGGTCGAAGGCTTGACGCGCAACAACCCGAAATCGAAACGGCAGATGCGTTTTTGGGAAGAGGAACGCCCATTCGCCGTGCAGATTTTTGGCGGTCAGCCCGAAAGAATGATGATGGCGGCGCAGATGGCTGAAGAAGTGGGCGCGGATATTTTGGATATAAACTGCGGCTGTCCCGCGCCGAAAGTCGTCAAAAACGGCGGCGGCAGCGGTTTGCTTCGTGATTTGCCGCGCCTTGAAACGATTTTGAAAGAAATCAAAAAAGCGATTTCGATTCCGCTGACTCTAAAATTTCGCGCCGGTTATTCGGATGCTTCTTTAAATTATCTGGAAGTCGCCCGCCTTGCCGAAGATTGCGGCATCGAGCATTTGCAGTTGCACGGACGCACGAAAGAGCAGGGTTACAAAGGCTTGGCGAATTGGGATTACGTCCGCGAAGTGAAAGAAGCGGTTTCGATTCCGGTTTCCGGGAGCGGCGATGTCGTCTCCATCGAGGGCGCTTTGCAAAAATGGCGCGAGACGAATTGCGACGGAATTTTAATCGGTCGCGGCGCGATGCAGAACCCCTGGATTTTTCGCCAGATCGAAGACGTTTTGGCGGGACGCGAACCGTTTCAGCCGAGTTTGCAGGATAAACAGGATTGTCTGCTCGAATATTTCGAGATGCTGCTCGAAGATATGCCGGAGATTCCGGCTTTGGGCAAAATGAAACAGCTTGCCGGACAGTTTACGAAAGGTTTGGTCGGCGGAGCGCAGTTTCGCCAGACGCTTTATCATTCGCATTCGGTCGGGGAAGTTTTGGGCAACATCGGCAATTATTTCGCAACTTTGCAGGCTGGCAAAACTTATGGCGATGGGTTGATTGAAACCGAAGCACCGACTCTGGATTCGTGTGATGCGGCGAGCGATGAAAGCTGTGCTCCGGAATCGGAAAACTGCGATTTCGCGGTTGCCGCTTGATAATTTAATCCGCTTTGCGGAAAACGTAAAATGAATCCGATTCGTAAATTCCCGTTTTCCAGCAAATATTTCCTGCAAAAACTATCGGGCGATAACCCTCAAGCTCGATTTTTGTGTTCGGTTCAAGATGATCGGAAGCGATAATAACCGCGTCGGGTTTCTCAGTTTGTATCGTATCAACAAGCTCTGGGTAAAAGCCGACGGGCGTTTGATTTGTGATTGACCAAAACCAAATTCGCCCTTTTGAGCCGTTGTTGAAATTATAAAAAATATTCTCATTAAAATACGGCAAAATTGCGATTGATTTCCATCCGCTGACGAATATTCTTTTATTCTCCAACCCATTTTCTTTGATATATTTTGCCGTCGCGTAGCCGCCCGAATAAGGTTGAAATAAATCATAACGAATCGCGTAAGCCGCCCAGTAAACTTGAATCGCGAGGACAATCGTAATCATTGCCAGAACAGTCCGGGCGAGAATCGTTCGATTCTCGTTTTCGTCTTTAGCAAAACTGAGCCAGAGAACGAAAATCCAGAGAAAAAACAAAATGCCTTCGTGCCATAAATTGCGGTATTTAACGGCGAGAAAAATCAGGTTTAATAGCAGCGGAAGCAAATAGAGAAGCGTTAACTTTTTCCCTCTCAGCCAGAAAAAGGTTAAGGCGAGAATCAACATCGAGGCGACGATTTGCAAATCAATAAACCGGCTCGTTTCATCCATCACGAGCGAGCCGGAAATCATAAATTTGCTGGAGTTCAAAAAATTGAGCAAATCGTAATTATTTTGCCGCGCAAAAGTCTGATCCGGCGGCGGCATCAGTGTTAAAACAACAACACCAGCACCGAGCGCGAAAATCAAAACAGCGGCGGCGTGTCGAATTTTCAAGGCGCTGTCGAGCTGCGTTCGCGCTTTTATGACATCGAGAAGATAAATCGCAAAAAGAGCGCCTGCGACCAGCCACGTATGAGCGCTGACGTTGGCAAAAAGCGAAAGCAGTAGGGCGTAAAGAATCGGTTTCTCAATTCTTTTCTCGTATTTAATTGCAATCAGAAACAAAAAAAACGGAATTAAACAATAACTTCTCGACACAACGCCGTACTGAAAAAAAGTGAAATAGGTAAAGGGAAAAAGCGCTTTGATTATTAGCGGAAACGGCGAATAACGCAGAAACAAAAAGACGCCCGCCGCCGCAAAAAAGGCTGATAAAACATTAACCGAGAAATACGGCAAACCGAGCTTTGCCGGAATCAGCACCAGCAAATACCAAAGTGCGGGATGCCCGTCGTAGCGAAGATTTGTGGTTAAAATTTCCGCCAGACTGAAATCGTTAACGTGCAGCCACGGCTGCGCTTCGTCCATCCACGGCTCGTGATTAAAAACCGTGATTGCGAGCAAAATTATGTAAGCGGCAAAAATGAATATCCAAAGTTTACTTTTGAGACTTTCGGTTTTATAAAAGTTAAACCGGGATGAATTGATGATCGGCATAAAGTAATCAATATACGCATCATTTCATCGCCGCGAAAGTATGACTGCAAGCTTTTTGGGAAAACTGTTGATTCTGAAATGCATATTATTCGCGGAGATTGCGTAAGATTTCACCATTTGAACGTTCTGACAAATTGATCGTTCGGTTCAGCTAATTTTATTAATCGAAAATGATTGCGGAAAAAGAAATGCCGGGCAAAGCGCGCCCGTTCGGCAAACCTCAAAATGTGCTGCTTCTTTTAGGCGGGATATTCGGGCTGTTGTTTATATTCTTAACGCCTCCGGCTCTGGTCGGCGATGAGCCGAATCATTTTTTTCGCGCTTATCAAATTTCCGACGGCGTAATTATCGGCGAAAAACGAGAGCATTTAAGCGGCGGCTGGATTCCGAAAAGCGTTCTGCTGGTGAACCGCAAATTGGTCGGCGATATTGAGATGAAACCGCAGGTCAAATTTGACACCCGGCTGATTTCGGAATTTCTGTATCTTCCGCTCAATGATGAAGACAAAGTTTTCGAGCGTTTTCCGAATACGGTTATTTACAACCCGATTCCTTACGCGCCGCAGGTAGTCGGGATTTTAATCGGGAAATTTTTTGATGCCTCGCCGCTTGTTTTGATTTATTTGGCGAGAATCGTAAATTTACTTTTTTTTCTGGGTTTGGCTTATCTGGCAATCACGACGACTCCGATTCATAAATGGGTTTTTTGCCTGCTTTGCCTGACGCCGACAAACGTCTTTCAGGTCGCTTCGGCGTCGGCTGACGCTTTTACCTACGGCATTTGTTTTCTGACGATTGCTTGTTTTTTATCTTACGCTTTGAACGAAGAGCGGAAAATAAGCAAGGTTGATATTGTCAAAATCTTTGTTCTTTCTCTGCTGGCGGTTTTGAGCAAACAGGCTTATGTTTTGCTTCCGCTGCTTTTTCTGATGATTCCCGGTTGGAAATTTACATCAATCCGAAACCGTTTGATTTCATTTTTCGCGCTGATGGCTGTTTCTATCGGAAGCCTGGCTGCGTGGTCGGCGGCTGTCAAACCGATTTTTCTGCCGTACAGAATTGACCAGCCGATAAGTCCCGAAGAACAGTTGCGCTTTATAATGAGCGCGCCGTTTTATTACGTCTGGATGGTGATTAGAGAATATACCTTTCATTTCTGGTTTTATTTCAAATCGTTTTCCGGGCAATTAACCTGGTTTGATTTATACGTCCCGGATTTTCTCCCGGTCGTCGTATTCGCCGTTCTGATTGCTTTTGCGCTGCTTGATAAAGATTCCAATTACGTTTTGCCGCGTTGGAGCAAAGCGATTTTCTCGGTGATATTCATCGGCACGGCGTTTATCGTCGCTACGCTGCTGTATATGACGTGGTCGCCGATTCGCGGCAGCGGCATCGAAGGCGTTCAAGGCAGGTATTTTATACCGATTGCACCGCTCTTTTTCTTGCTTTTTTATAATAAGAAAGTAGAATGGAATCTTTTTGATAGTTACGCGCACAAATTAGTTTATCTAACGGTTATTGTTTCGCTGTTAATTACGGCAAATAGTGTAATTTGGCGGTATTATGTTTGATAGACTACGGTAATCATCGCCATTAACCTATAAAATATTCAATTACCTTTTAAAATCAACGAAAAAAATAGCATTTGGAAATTATATACGAATGAATAAAACTGAACTGCGCCCGCGAAGGGTTGCAATTATCGGAGCGGGTCCGGCAGGACTGACCGCAGCTTATACTCTGCTCAAAAAAGACAAAGAGATTGACGTAACTGTTTTTGAAGCCGATCCCGAATACGTCGGCGGCATTTCGAGAACCGTTAAATATAAAGATTTCCGCTTTGACATCGGCGGTCACCGCTTTTTCTCAAAATCGAAAGAAGTCGAGGATTTTTGGACTGAGATTCTCCCGTACGATATGCTTGACCGCCCGCGTTCCTCGCGCATTTTCTATCGCGGAGAATTCTTTTCCTATCCTCTGAAAGCGTTTGAAGCTCTGTTCAAGCTCGGCGTGTTTGAATCTACGGCTTGCTTGCTTTCCTACTTTAAGGCTCAAGCCGCGCCGGTTGATAACCCGAAAAATTTTGAAGATTGGGTAAGCAATAAATTCGGAAAACGTTTGTTCTCCATCTTTTTCAAAACTTACACGGAAAAAGTCTGGGGAATGAACTGCAAAGATATTTCCGCAGATTGGGCGGCGCAGCGAATCAAAGGTCTTTCGCTGGCTTCAGCCATCAAAAACGCGCTTTTGCCCAAAAGACAGCCGAAAAACCGCAAGGAAGTTATCAAAACGCTAATTGACACTTTCCGTTACCCGCGCCTCGGACCGGGAATGATGTGGGAAGCCTGCGCCGAAAAAATCAAGGAAATGGGCGGAAACGTTTTGATGGGGCGCAAAGTCGTCGGCTGCGATTGGGACGAAAACCGCAATTTCTGGGCGATTAAGGTTCGCGATGCAAACGGGGAAGAAAGCCAAATTCAAGCCGAACACGTCGTTTCTTCGGCACCAATGAGACAATTGGGTTTGTCGCTCGCGCCGAAACTTTCGGATTCGGCAATAAATGCCGCCAATTCTTTAAAATATCGCGATTTTATAACCGTCGCCCTGATCGTCAAAGACCGCGAGCAGTTTACCGATAACTGGATTTATATTCACGACCCTAACGTTAAAGTCGGCAGAATTCAGAATTTCAAATCCTGGTCGCCGGAAATGGTTCCCGACCCTGAGAAATGCTGCTACGGACTGGAATATTTTTGCTTTGAAGGCGACGGATTATGGACTTCTTCGGATAAAGACCTGATTAAATTAGCCAAAACCGAAATCGAAAAAATCGGTTTGGTCAAAGCGAGCGATGTCGTTGACGGCTGCGTCGTTAGACAGCCGAAAGCCTATCCCATTTATGACGACGAATATGCGACGCACGTAGAGACTCTCAAAACCGAAATTGAAACAAACTTTCCGACTCTGCACGTCGTCGGTCGCAACGGAATGCATAAATATAACAATCAGGATCACGCGTTGATGACGGCGATGCTGTGCGCGGAAAATATTTTAGCCGAAAAACGACTTTACGATGTGTGGCAGGTTAACCAAGATGCCGAATACCAC
>DASVQU010000081.1:0-11833 GCA_036388995.1 Pyrinomonadaceae bacterium
TTCAAAATAAACTCAATTGTTCTTTCTAATTTTTCGTCGTCCATAATTTATTTCATTATATTTTCGACGTTCGTGTCCCATTTCGCCGGATCGCGTTCGATGTAAACGTATTTCCAGGCGTGAAGCGTTCCCGGATTCGGGTACAAACCTTTGACATAAGGCTTTTTAATCCAGTTTGTCGCCTGTGTGACGAGCGGGATGATCGGCTGCTGGTCAAGCATATAAAACTCAGCGCGTGCCAGCAGATCATAACGTTTTTGCGGATCGGGCGTGCGGTTGGCTTCGTCGCACATCGCGTCGAATTTCGGGTCGTGCCAGCCGGTCGCGCCTTCGTTTTTCTCGCCGTAATGAAGGCTCAAGAACGCAAACGGGTCCATATAATCGCCGACCCAGGCGCCGCGCGCGTTGCTGTCGTATTCAAGACTGTTGCGCGTCACGAGAAACGTTTTCCATTCCTGATTTTTGAGGGAAAACGTCAAACCCAGATTTTGTTTCCATTGCGCCTGAATAAATTCCTGAACGGCTTTATTGTTTTCGGTCGTGTTGTAAAGAATGCTGACTTTATCAATCGGGAAGTTTTCCACACGGCAGCGACCGCCTTCGGTCGGCGTCGTTTTATAACCGGCTTCCTGCATCAATTGACAAGCCTTTGCCGGATTGAGCTTATTTCGTCCTTCCCATTCTTCTGCGGAAATTCCCTGCTCTTTCTGAATCTGTTCGGCTACACGCGCCTTGGCGGCTTCGTATTCCGGGAAAATTCCTTCGGGGGAAAAATACGAAAGCGGTTTGACGGTTTTGCGGAATTTCGCCAGGGACACGCGGTCAACCGCATAGCTCAAAGCCTTGCGGACTTTAACGTTATCGAGCGGCGGTTTTTTGACGTTCAAAACGTGATATTCAATCGCCACTTCCGGGTGATCCATATATTCATCTTTGAAGATGCGCATTTCGTCAATCCACGGCGATGGAATCGTGTGGTTATAAGTCGCATCAACATCGCCCGCTTTATAAAGATTCATCATCGTGTTTTGCTCTTCGAGCGGGTAAAATTCGATGCCGTCGAGCTTGACGTTTGCCGCGTCCCAATACATCGGGTCTTTTTCGACCGTTAATTGATGATACGGCTGATACAATTTTAATTTAAACGGTCCGCTGGTCACATAGTTTTCGGGTTTTGTCCAACCGATGCGACCATGTTTTTCAATCGCCTGCTGCGGCACGAACCGGAAAAACTGGTGCGCGAGCAAACCGACAAAAAACGGCGCGGGCTGTGACAGAGTAATCCGAACAGTGTGATCGTCAATGGCTTCGACGCCGATGTCTTCCGCTGCAACCGGCACAAATTCCGCGCCTTCGACGGCGGCTTTCAGTTTCGGGTCTTTTTCAAATTGTTTCGCGCGGTCTTTTTCCGAGCCTTTTAAAACAAGGCGGTCGCCGGATTTCAGAGTTTTATTAAATTCGGTTTCCGGTCCGAAAATCTTGTATTCCGCCGGTTTTGAATTTTCAGCCGCATCGCCGTTTACATCTTTTTCGAGCAGAAATTGTCCGTTTTTGCGAACGAACACGCCGCCGCTGTTAAATGCTTCGGAGTTTTTGATGTAATAACCGAGGTAAGCCGTGCGTGACAGCAAATCGGGGCGAAAGCCGCGCCGCATCGTATAAACAAAATCGTGCGCCGTAATCGGTTTTCCATCCGACCAGCGGGCGTTTTTGCGGAGATGGAAAATGAATTCGTCAACATTCTGGCTCGTTTCCCAGCTCTCGGCGATTGCCGGAATCGGCTGCATCGTTTTCGGGTCGTATTCGACCAGACCGTCAAACAAAGCCATATAGACGCGCGCTTCGGGCTGACCGGAAGAAACCTGCGGATCGAGCGTTTCGATTTCCGAACCGGAGATATAGCGCAAAACGTTGCGGCTCGGCGCGGAGGTTTTGCCAAAATAACGATTGCCGCCGCTGGTTTCCGCAGATGTCGCGCAGCCTGCGAGGACTGCCGACAATCCGAGCGACAAAAAACCCAAAGCGATTTTTCTAAAATTTTTCATTTCCAAATCTACTCCTTCGCACAGTGCGGCGCTTTTACATAAAAAACAAATTTCGGTTTCCGGGGAGGGGCGTCGAACAAGCAAAAGTACGGTTAAATTAACATTTTTTAATCGAATGTCAATCTATCTTTTAAATTTCGTAATTTGAGTTCTTGTTCTCTAATTGAATGCTTAGACATTCGGCTGGGGCTTTACCGTTGCCAATTGCTCTCGATTTCGACGGCTTTTAATTGCGGCGCGTCGAGCATATTGGTCTCGAAATTTTTGACATACGGCTTAACGAGCGCGTATGTCATCGGGTAAAAAAGCGGAATGGCGGGAAATTCTTTGATAGCTGTCTCTTCGTTCAAAATTTTAACTCTTTCGATTTCCGGTCTGCCCGACTCAAATCCGACGTTAGAATCTTTTTCGTTCGGAACAAGACGCGGCATTTCGATTCCGCCGATTTTCGGCGCCTCCGTTTGTTCGGTTGAATCGGGCTGAGTCTCGTTCGTCGCGGTCTCCGGCGAAATGTGAAGCTGCTCGTTGATGTCCGATTCGGTTTCAAACATTAACTGCAAATTCGCGGTCTCGTCGGTTGTCGGCAAAACCCGCGCGCGGCGGATAAGATCGAAATCTCCGGCGTCGAAAGTTTGTTCAAGCTCTTCAAAACTGCCCGTCATGATTTCGGTTTCGATTCCGAGATGGCGTTTCCATTGCGCTGCCACGGCGCGGGCGACGCGGCGCTGCACGTCGTTGCGGCTAATGAGGAGTTTGATTTTCGGAAAATCTTTGCCGTCTTTAAAACCGGCTTCCACCAATAATCGGCGGGCTTGTTCGGCGTCGAAACGAAAATCGCCGCGCTCTAAATGCGGGAGCAAAGAACGCGCGGGAGCGAAAGCGCCATCCAATTCATCGGCGGTCAAACGCTCGCGGTCAACGGCGAGCGAAAGCGCCTGACGAACGCGGCGGTCAGCTAAATGCGCGCGTTTCCGATTAAACTCGTAAAAAGTGACGGCATTAAAAGCGGAACTCCGAAAATCCTGATATGAAGCCAGCAATTTAACCGCGAGCGGCTCAAATTTGGCGTTCGTAACGGCATCCAATTCGCCCGCGCGATATGCTGCGAGCGCGGCGTCCGCATCTTTCATCGGCACAATCCTCACTCGCTCAAGGTTAACCGCCCGCGCGTTCCAATAGTTTTTGCTGCTTTCGAGAGCGACGCCGGTTTTATCAGCCGAAATCACTCGAAAAGCGCCGCTCGTCACGATTTTTGCAGCCGATTCGAGATTTTCAAATTCCGCCTCCTGGTCAAAAACCGGACGAAACGCCGGATGCGCCGCCAAAGCCGGAAAATCTTTGTCCGGTTCGATCAGCCACACGCGCAAAACAAATTCGTCGGCTGCTTCCGCGCCAAACCAGGTTTGTTCGTTGTTTGTTGTTCGTTGTTCGTTGGCGTTGGTTTCCGGTTTTGGACTTTGGATTTGAGGCTTTGGAGCTTGGCTGAAATGCGTTCCTACGATGTTTTGGAACAGCTTGAAGTTTTCGGTTTTATCGCCCATTTCGGCGACTCGCCGCCATGAGCGAACGAAATCTTTCGCAACAATCGGTTTCCCGTTCGTCCACCGCGCCGATTGCCGGAGGCGAAAAGTCCAGGTGCGAAAATCCTCGCTCGCTTCCCATTGCGCGGCGATTGCCGGAATCGGTTTTAAAGTTTTCGCGTCCAAATCGGTCAATCCGTCAAACATCGCGCGGACGAAATCTGTTTCGGGCGAGGCGACGGCTTTTGCCGGGTCGAAAGTTTTCGGCAAATCGCCGTTGCTCCACCGAAATTCTTTCGGCGGCGGCGGCGCATTTTGTCCGACAAACGGTTCGGGCTGCGGTTTTTTGAGAATTTCCCCACAGCCGGACAAAAGAATCAATCCCGCGCCGCAAACGCAGAGTAAAATCAAAATTCTTTTTTTGATTGCGGGAGAGTTCATTTTATCCAACATTAAAAACGTTTAATTTGCCAAAGCCGCCAATTTTTTAAAAACATCTTGAACTTGTCGCTTGGTTTCGTCAAAACCGTCGGAAGAATCAATCAAAAAATCGGCGTATCGCTTCTTTTCTTCCTGCGGCATTTGCGCCGCGATTCTTTGTTCGGCTTCGGCGCGCGAAAAATTGTTTCTTTTCATCAGACGCTCGATTTGAATTTCCGGCTGGCACCAGACGACAATTATTTTATCAAATCTTTTATAACCGCCCGATTCGATCATCAAAGCCGCGTCAATAATCGCAATCGCCCGCGGATTTTCGGCTTCAATTTCCCCTAGCCATTCGTTTTGTCTGTCAAAAACCAGCGGATGAACGATTGAATTCAGCAGCAAACGTTTTTCCGCTTCGGTGAAAACAATCGCGCCGAGTTTTGCCCGATCAATCTGCCCGTCGGAAGCTAAAACGCTCGCGCCGAAATTTTCAACGATTCGTCGCCAGCCGATTGTGCCGGGCGAGACGACTTCGCGTGCAGTTCGGTCGGCGTCCAACACAAAACAGCCAAGCTCGCGGAAAACCTCGGTGACAAATGTTTTACCGACTGCGATTGAACCTGTCAAGCCTATTTTCAACAAATTCGGATTTCACCACGGAGACACGGAGACGTAGAGATTTTATTGTTTTATTTTCTCTGTGTCTGCGTGTCGCGAAGCGGATGGTTTAAACTTTTCGTCTCAAACGGGCGGCTTTCAACGTGTTTTTCATTAGCATTGCGACCGTTAAAAGACCGACTCCGCCGGGAACGGGCGTGAATTTTCCGGCAATCGCCATCGCTTCGCGCGGATGCACGTCTCCGACCATTGTCGAACCGCGTTTTTCGATTGCCGCCAATCTTTTTTCAATTTCGGTTTCGTCGAAATAATCCCGCGCCAAATTTACATCCGAGATTCGATTGATGCCGACATCAATCACCGCCGCGCCGGGTTTGATATGCTCGCCGCGCACAAACGCGGGTTTGCCGATTGCGGCGACGAGAATATCGGCTTGTCGGGTGATTTCCGGCAAATTCTTGGTTCGGCTGTGGCAAATCGTCACCGTCGCGTCTTCTTTCAAAAGCATTTGCGCCATCGGGCGTCCGACGATGTTGCTGCGTCCGACGACGACCGCGTGACTGCCGCGAATTTCGATATTGCTGCGCTTGAGCAGCTCGATAACGCCCGCCGGAGTGCAAGGCGTAAGCCCTTCCAAACCTGATGCAAGACGACCGACATTTATTGGATGAAAACCGTCAACATCCTTTTCCGGCGCGATTGATTCGAGAATCTCGTTCGCATTAATCTGCGACGGCAGCGGCAACTGCACCAAAATTCCGTCAACGTCTTCGCGCCGGTTCAAATCCTGCACGAGCCGCAGGACTTCCGCGTGGCTCGTGGTCTCCGGCAAAGCGTGATGTTCCGAAATCAAACCGATCTCGCGTGAAGTTTTGATTTTGTTGCCGACGTAAACTTCCGACGCCGGGTCTGTGCCGACTCGCACCGCCGCCAAACACGGGCGGAAATTGTAAGCTTGAAAAAGCCGCTCGACTTCCGCCGCTACTTCGGTTTTAATTGCCTCTGCGACGGGCGCGCCGCCGAGCAATTCGGCTCTCTGCCGGCTGGTTTCTGCTATCATCATTTGGGAATCTGAAAAAAATCGTCAGTGTCAGATTACAACGATTTTACAATATTTACCCAAAGACGATTCGGATTTTATGCATAAATCTATTTTCCTTTTGTTAGCTTTGTTTTTCTCGCAAATTGCCGCTCAAACGCCGGAAGAAAGACACCAAAAAATTCGCGCCGCATCGGAAGAAAAAAATTATTCCGCCGCTTTGCAGGAATTACAGAATTTGCGCCGCGAAAACACGCAGGTTTTTACGCTCAATAATTACGATTATCTGCTCGGACGAATTGCGGAAAAACAAGGCGATTTTGCGACGGCAGCGGCGAGTTATCAATCCGTCGTCAAGCGCGATTCGATTTTAAAGGAATACGCGCTCTGGCATCTCGCGCAATTGATGCGCGGAAACGGCAGCCTCAATTTGGAGAGAATTTATTTGCAGCAGCTTTTGACCGTCGCGCCCGAAAGTCTTCTCCGCGAAGCAGCGGTCGCGCGTCTCTCGCGCAGCTATTTTGAAAGCGGCGATTATGCGGCGACAATTGCAAATCTCAAATCGAACATCTCAAATCAAACGGAAAATCAAACAATTCAAAAACCGAGAAACGAAGACAGAGAAAAGCTGGTTTTGCTCGGTCAATCATTACAAAAAAGCGATAAAAAGGCGGAAGCGAGAGACGTTTTCACCCGTCTGATTTCAAATTTGCCGAACCCCGCGCAGCCCGACGATTTTGCGCTCGCGGCGGCTCGCGGGCTAGACGAGATTGATTCGGCGAAACCCGCAGATGTCGGCAAACAAGCGCCCCAGCTTCCGGATTTCGAGCATCTTCGACGCGCGCTGGTTTATCAATTTAACCGCGATTTTTCGGCTGCGAAACTTCATTATCAAGCAATCGTTGACCGTTACCCGAACAGTCCCAATACGCCCGATGCATTTTTACAGCTCGGCAGAATCGCCAATCTCGAAAACCGTTTTCCCGACGCGATTCCGCTTTTTGAACGCCTGCAAGCCCAATTTCCAGAACATCCATTGACGCGCGACGCGCTCAGTTTCGAGGCTTCGGCTTACGCGCGGCTCGGCAACGCGAACGAGGCGATTCAGCGTTACGAAAAATTTATTCAAAAATACGTTGAATCAAGCTCGGTTGAAGCCGTTGAAAATCCCGAACGCCCATTTTTGAACATCATTGACGCTCTGCGAGACGCAGGGCGCGACTCTGAGGCTTCACAGTGGATAAACAAAACGCGCCAAAAATTCGCAGGGAAAACGCCCGCCACGCTGGCGCTTTTTTCGCAAGCCCGGATTCATTTGTCGCAAGGCAATTGGAATACGGCTTTAAAAGATTTATCCGAGCTTGAAAATGCGCCGGATTTGGGCGGGATGCGCCTAGCGGGCAGTACAACGCACGCGGAAATCGCTTTTTTAAAAGCCTTTTGCCTCGAACAGCTCAATCGCACGGCGGAAGCCTTTAACGCTTATCTCGCAATCGGCGACGGACGCGGCGAATATTACGGATGGCGCGCAACCGAGCGTTTAATGGCTCTTGGAAAAATCGCTAAAACAAAGGATTTTATTGCCGCGCGTTTGAATCTTTATCGCCAAACTGCAAATCAAGCGATTGCTGCAAACGATTTTGAGCGCGCCCGACAAGCCGCGCAAAACGCTTTGCGCTTGACCGATGACGAATCAATTCGCCGCGAAATGCTCGATGTCGTGCGCCGCGCTTACGAAAAACTTCCGGCTTACCAAGCGCCAAACTTTAAAATTCTCGAACTCGGCAGACAAAAGCTTTTAACCGGAAAACCGGCACCCGGCGCTGCGAAAAATTCCCATCAAAAACTAACCGACGAGCTTTTGTTTCTACGTCTCTACGACGAAGCCGCGCCTGAAATGGAAGCGGCAGCGCGGCGACGCGGCGACGCGGCGGCTAAACAAGAGACCGCAACGAACAACGAACAACGAACAACGAACAATTTTACGCTTGCCGTTTTTTACAAACGCGGAGATTTGGCGCACAAATCTGTTGCGTTTGCCGAACCGTTATGGCGCTCTGTCCCGGCTGATTATTTGATTGAGCTTGCGCCGCGCGAATCGGTTGAATTGCTTTATCCGACGCCTTACGCCGAATCTTTGCTCGAATTTGCGCCGCCGCGCGAGATTGATCCGCGTTTTGCGCTTTCGATTATGCGGCAGGAATCGCGTTTTCGCGCCGACGTGAAATCTTACGCCGCCGCACGCGGTTTGATGCAGTTTATTTCGACGACTTCAAACCAGATCGCGCAGCAACTGAGTTTGCCGAATTTTCGGCAGGACGATTTATACAATCCGCCGACTTCGATTCTTTTCGGCTCGCAGTATTTATCGAATATTTTTAAAGAATTTCCGCGTCAGCCGCAGGCTGTCGCGGCGGCTTACAACGGCGGCGAAGCGAATGTGACGCGCTGGATTGTCCGTTCGCGCTCGACCGAAGCCGACCGCTACGTGCCGGAAATTCAGTTTTCGCAGTCGAAAGATTATGTTTACAAAGTTTTGGCGAATTATCGCGTTTATCAAACGCTTTACGATGAAAATCTGCGTCGCCGCTGATTTGCGCTCGAATCTTCGGTTGCGGCATCATCGAATTAATCTTGTCGATTTAAAAATATGATTCGCACATTTTTATTATTACTCTTTTCTCTTTCAATTCTGACGTTTTCGGCTTGCCAGCGCGCCGAGCAAAAATCGGCGGCTTCGAGCGAGGCGAAAAGATACCCGTTGACCGGCAAAGTTATTTCGGTTGATGCCGCCGGCAAAAAAGCCAAGATTGACCACGAAGAAATCAAAGGTTATATGCCCGCGATGAAGATGGATTTTCCGATCAAGCAGGATTGGGTTTTGCGCGAAGTAAAACCGGGCAACAAAGTTTCCGGCGAGATGGTGATTGAGCCGAACGGCGAATATTTTCTTGAAAACGTCGCAATCTCGGCTTCGCCGCTCGATAACGTGGATGTCAGCGAACCGTTGCGCGAAGCGCCGACAGATAAAATCGGCAAGGAAATCGTCAATTTCAAGCTCAAAAATCAGGACGGAAAAACAATCACGCCGACGGATTTTCGCGGCAAGATTCTGGTTCTGACTTTTATTTTTACTACTTGCCCAGACCCCGAATTTTGCCCGTTGATGAGCTTGAATATGTCGGATTTGGAGAAAATGATTCGCCAAAACCCGGAACTCAAAGACAAAGCCAGACTTTTGAGCATTTCGTTTGATCCGCAAAAGGACACGCCCGAAGTTTTGCGAAAATACGGCGTCGGTTATCTCGGAAATCCCGAAAAACCGAGCTTTGACATCTGGCAGCTTGCAACCGGAAGCGAAGCCGACGTACAGGAAGTTACGGGTTTTTTCAATCTCAAAACGATTAAGACGGGCGAGCGGCTCGCCCACAATTTGAAAACCGCAATCGTTGCGCCCGACGGCAAAATTGTTAAAATTTATGCTGGCAACGAATGGCGTCCGGCTGACCTGCTGAAAGAAATTCAGACTTTAAATTCAAATGCGAAGAATCTTTAAAACAGAAATGAAAAAGAAATATTTGTTTATTGTTTTAGCCGTTTTCGGCGTTAACGCTTGTCAATCGAATCAAACTGCGCGCGTCAAAAATGCAAATCAGACGCAGACAGTAACCAATATCTCCAAAGTTGATAAACAAATCGCCGAAATGCGGAAATCAGCCGCCGGCAGCAACGTCGTGCAAGCCAAATATTATCCGGGAACCGGCGTGCTCGCCCAAATCAACAAAAAAACCGGCGAAGTGGAGATAAATCACGAAGAAATCAAAGGCAAAATGCCCGCGGCGAAAACGAAATTTATAGTTAAATATGATGAGTTAATGCAGGATTTAAAGATCGGCGATAAAGTTGATTTCGTCCTTGAAGACGACGCCGGAACAGAGATGCTCAGCACAATTTTCAAGAAAAAAATGGCGGAAACACGACCGTAAGGGAGTGTGCTTTATTTTTACACACTCCCTGACAGAAAGTGTTTCCGCCTCCAACTGCGTAACCTCCATCAGAATTAAACCGCAAAGAAGCAAAGAATTTTCGCAAAGGACGTTGAGAAAAATCCAAATTTAAGCGGAAAGTTTTCGGGCTGTTTCTTTCAGCTTTTCTCGCCAATCCTGTTCGTCAGTTTGAATGATTTTGCCGTGTTTAAAAACAGGGAGACCGGCAGCCATCGTCAGGACGACATCGCGCGACGAGCTTGCAAAAATCAGCGCGGCAACGGGCGAATGAACAGGTTCGGGCGGAATCCGGTCGAGCTTGACGACGATTAAATCGGCTTGTTTTTCGGGTTCTAACGACCCGATTTCTTTTTCCATTCCGAGCGCCTTCGCGCCGCCCAAAGTTGCCAGATGCAAAACAGCGTCGGCGGATACGAAATTTCCGTTTGCCCTTGACAAAAGCGCGGCAAAACGGGCTTCTTCCAAAATGTCGGCGACGTTGTTGCTCGCCACCGAATCGCTGCCTAAACCTGTTTTGATGGGTTTTTCTAAAAATTTTTGAAGCGGCGCGATGCCGTGCGCGAATTTGGCGTTTGATTTCGGGCAATGCGCGATGCGCGAATCGGTTTCGGCGACAATTTCCAAATCTTCATCAGAAACTCGAACGCAGTGCGCCAAAAGCGGGGCGGTGCGAAGCGCGCCGATTGATTTTAAATATTTGATCGGCGAAACGCCGGGCGTGTTCCATTTTATTCCCTGCGATTCATAAAAACCGGAAAAAAGCCCCGTCCCGCGCAGCAAAAATTCTTCTTCGTTGAGAGATTCCGCCGCGTGAATTGTGACCGGCAGATTTTCCGACAAAGCGAAATCGGTTGCGAATTGAAATAATTTCGGGCTGACCGAATAAGGAGCGTGCGGCGAAATTCCGATTTTCACCGTGCGGCTTTCGATCTCGCGGCAGGACGCGATTTGTTCGCGCAGATGCGCGATTCTCTGCTCCGCCTGATTTTCATCGGGACCTGTGATTTCCTGAAAAACAATTCCGCGTAAACCGACAGCTTGAATTGCGGTAATGCTTTCGCGGGCTTGAGTGGCAATATCGGCAAGACAAGTGATTCCGGCGCGCGCCGCTTCGATTGCGCCGCCCGTCGCCGAGATTCGCAAATCTTCCGCCGTCATTTTTTCCGCGCGGGCAATGGTTAATTTCTTCAGCCACGAAAAAAAATCGTGTTCCACGTCGTCCAAAAATCCGCGCATCGCTGTTAATTCGAGATGCGTGTGCGCGTTGACGAAACCGGGCAAAATCGCCGCAGCGCCGAAATCTTCAATTTTCGCATCGGGAAAAAGCGGCAAAATTTCTCTCCGCCAGCCGACGGCGACGATTTTATCGGCTTTGAGGGCGACCGCGCCGCGTTCGAGCGGAGCCGAAGAAATCGGCAAAACCCAATCGGCACATAAAATTTTGATTGTTGATTCGGCGTTCACTTTTTCAGCTTACGATAACGCCGGAGAATTTCGGAAACGTAATTCTGGGTTGAAGGAATGCCGATGCGGCGAATAAATTCTTCTTCGCTTAATGGCGCGGAGCTTTCCCCGCGCTTATCCCATTCGTTGACGCGGCTTGCGCCGGCGTTGTAAGCGGCGATGGCGCGGGCTTCGGGCGAGGATGTGTCGCGAAAGCGTTCGCGGAGTTTTTCGAGATACCAGCAGCCGATTTGGATGTTTCGTTCCGGGTCGCTCAAAACCGCGGCGTGGTTGGCGGCAATTTGTTTTTCCAAATCCTGCAAACCGGTTTCGCTCGCCCATTCGCGCGCGGTTCCCGGCATAATCTGCATCAAACCGACTTCGCCCGCTTCGCCCGTCATCCATGGACGAAAATAAGTTTCCTGATAAATCACGCTCCAGACGAGCTTTGGATCGAGCCGGTAAATCGCCGCCTGTTGCTCGATAATGTCGTCAAAACGATGAATCCAGTATTGATTAAAAAAATAAGCGCCGACCGCCGCGAAAACGGCGAAAACCAACACAATAATCGGCAAAAAACGACGCACGGGCAAAAGAATAATTGATTAGAGCTAAATCTGAAAAGCGGCGGCTTATTTTTTTTATTTTTCTTCTTCCGAATCTGAAACTTGGTTAATCGGCGCGGCGGTCGGCACGCCGCGAATGTAGCGGATTTTGCCGTGTCGCGGGCGCGCG
>DASVQU010000082.1:0-13944 GCA_036388995.1 Pyrinomonadaceae bacterium
TTCGTTGTTCGTTGCAAAAAGAAATTTGCAACGAACAACGAACCACGAACGACGAACCATTATCTTTCAATTCTGAATGATGAATAAATGTTTGTCGGTTCGACGACGATTTCTTCGATTTGTTCGACGTTTGAATAAGCCGGACCGGCAGCCAATTCGATTTTAAAGGCTTCGACCGAACGGGCAGAGCCTTGCGCCCAGGATTCGACGCGCCCGTCGGGTAAATTTTTGACGTAGCCCAAAACCTGATGTTTGGCGGCGGCTCGCTGGGCGAAAAAGCGAAAGCCGACGCCTTGAACCTCACCGCTGATGATTAATTTTCGTGCTTCCATTTCCCCGTATTAACCCAAAGCGTCGAGACATTCCGCCAAAGTGCGTTGTCGGCAGCTATACATCGGCGTATCGCGCAGAGTGTAGCGGCTGGCGGAGGTAAAGCGCAATTCTTCGACCAGATCGAGAAAATCCTGCGGCTCGTCGGTTTCAAACGCGACTACAAATTCCTGATCGTCAAGTCCGAACGAATAAGTCGTGTGAAGGCGAACCGATTGATATTTCATCCCGACGCGAATGTGCTCGTCCATCATCGTCTGCCGTTCTTCGGGCGAGCGCATATACCAGTCTCTGGTTTTGACAAACGGATAAACAAATAAATATTTGCCTTTGCCGGGAATTACGTGCAGGCGGTCTTCGTCGTGTTCCGGATTGTATTTGTCAATATACATCGAGCGTTTGGTCATCGAAAGAAAGCTTTCCGTGACTTCCAAATATCGTCCCAAAACGGTTTTTTTCAGATTGACGGTCATTTCCTGAAAAGCGTCGAGGTCGTAACCGATTCGCCAAATCATTAAATCGGCGTTGCGGCGCAAACCCGCGAGCGAATAGCTGTGAATTATCAAACCGGCTTTGGCATGGGCTTCTTCGCAGACGGCGGCAAATTCGGTGATCGCGTTTTGTTTTGCGGCTTCGTCCAGTGAAAGCCATTCCGGGCGCGCTTTGTAAAATGTAAAATTGACAAATTGCCGTTTGATTTGCGGAGCGTTCTCCGTATGCTGCTGGCGCTTCGAGCCGAAACGCAAAACGGCAGCCGGTTCATTTTTTTTAATTTCTTCCAAACTCATATTTCAAAATCTCTCGCGGACAGGTTATCTTTATTTTGTAGCGCGCGGTGCATTTTTGGCAAATTAGCGGTTGAAAGAAAACTCGAAAGCGGAGTATTTTTGAGCCGGATAATAAATCGCGGACAAATGATAAATAATTTGCTGTAGATTTTAAATTTAGCCGGTTTGCTGCTGATTGTTTTCGCGGTTTTTCGTTTTATGTCTGATTTGGAGACCGGCGTTTCGCTGTTGTTTCTGGGAATTGTTTTGTTTTGCGCGGGCGAAATCGGGCGCAGAATTTGGCGGAAATAAATTTATGAATTTTCTGAAAGCGTTTTTTGCAATTTTGTTTTTTTGCATTTATCTGAATGCGCAGCAGCGTCCGCTGATTACCGAAGACGTTGATATTATCGAATCGGGCGCGGTCAGAATCGGCACGGGCGTTGAGTTTCTGCAAAACGCCAAGTTTCCGCTCTCTGGATTAAAAGGCGATTTAACACGGCTCGGCGTGATTGATTTGGAAGTCGGTTTTGCGCCGAACGTCCAATTTGAAGTCAGCGGCACAATTCAAAATTTTCTTGCTATCAATTCGCAAACCAGACCTGCGCCGCTTCCGCTCGACGTTTCGCCGACCGGAAATTCGTCCAACGACATCGGCGATTTTTCCGTCGCCGCTAAAATCAAATTAAGAAACGAAACGAAAACTCTTCCGTCGCTCGGTTTCAAATTCGGTTTTCAAATCGCAAATACCGATCAAGCTCGCGGCATCGGGACAAATCAAAACAACATCTTCGGACTAATTCTCGTCGGCAAAAAGTTCGGCAAAACATTCCCGGATCGCGGACGGCGCTTTAACGCTTTCGGCAACCTCGGCATCGGAATTTTGCCCGCGCCGCTCGAAGCCTTTACACAAAACGACGTTTTGCTTTACGGTTTTGCCGGAAACTACCGCGTTAACAATCGTTTCAACATCGTTTCCGAAGTCAACGGCAGACTCAACACTCGTTCCGGTCGCGCTCCGCTCGGTACGGAAAGTCTGGGCGAATTTCGTCTGGGAACGCAAATCCGCGCTTCCGGTTTAAAATTCGACGCGGCGGCTATTTTAGGATTGACTCGCTACAGCCCGCGCTCCGGTGTCACGTTCGGCGTCACCTATGAAAGTCCGAGCATTTTTACTCCGGCTAAATAATCCAATGCGAGCTGTCGTTCAAAGAGTTTCGCGGGCTTCAGTCACGGTTGACGGCGAAATCACCGGAAAAATCGGAAAAGGCTTGCTCGTTCTGCTCGGTGTTTCGACGGACGACGAAGAATCGGACGCGGTTTATTTGCTTGATAAAATCATCAATCTCAGAATTTTTGAGGACGCGGGTGGCAAAATGAATTTGTCGCTCGCAGAAACAAGCGGAGAATTGCTCGTCGTTTCGCAATTTACGCTTTACGGCGACGCGCGGCGCGGTCGCCGCCCGTCGTACATCGAAGCCGCCGCGCCGGAAAAAGCCAATCAATTGTACGGATTTTTCGTCGCGGAAGCCCGCAAACAAATCGGAAGAGTCGAGACGGGACGTTTTCAGGCGATGATGGATGTTGAATTAGTTAATGACGGTCCGGTCACGATTCTGCTTGACAGCCGCAAACTTTTTTGAAAAATACATATTTTGAGTTTTCAACCCATATGAACCCTAAACTTTTGTTTTTATTTTTATCTTTGTCGCTTTTCGGTTTTGCTTGCAATAGCGCAAACACAAACGCGAATTCAACCCAGGCGAAAAAGACAAATTCCAATTCTCAATTTCCATATACCGAAAATGCCAAGCCCGTCGCGGACGGTGAAGCCGCTGTGATCGAAACCGATTACGGAACTTTTAAAATGGAGCTTTATTCAAACGTTGCGCCGAAAATGGTAGCTCGTTTTAAAGACCTAGCTAAAAAAGGCGTTTATAACGGCACAACCTTCCACCGCGTTAATCTAAAATTTGGAATCATACAAGGCGGCGACCCGCTTTCAAAAGACAACGATCCGAGAAACGACGGAACGGGTAATTCGGGGATGCCGAATGTGCCATCCGAGTTCAGCGATATTCCGTTTGATAAAGGGATTGTCGGCGCGGCTCGAACTAATGCATCTCCGGACACTGCAAATTGCCAGTTTTTTATTATGACCAAACGCTTTGCCGACTTTGACAAGCTATACACGGTTTTTGGGAAAGTTTATGAAGACCCAAGCGGCGCGGTCAGTTTGATTGCCGGAGCGGAAACCGCTCCGGGCACGGAACGTCCATCGGAAAATATAAAAATCAAAGACATTACTTTTCAGCCGCGTTAAGATTATCGGAAAATAAATTATGCCGATAAAACCAGGAGTTTAAGGAAATTTTTCTGAATTTTTGGAAAAGATTGTTTAATAGAAATTTTCTTAAAACATCGGAAGGAAAGCAGGTAGGTCGGGCGAAGCGGCAAGCAAGATGGCAAACCCGACAGGGCAAGCGAATTTTTCCGAAAATCTCAGTGTTTTTCTCCTTAAAGAAGCAATCTACGCCGCGTTTGGCAGAACGCGGCTTTTTTATTGTTTTCAATTTCTGTCGTTTCCATTTAACATTTAAAAGTTATGCAAAAAGTTTTAACCGCCGCCGAAATGCGCGAAGTTGATCGTTTGACGACCGAAAAATACGGCATTCCGTCGCTGCTTTTAATGGAAAACGCAGCTCACGCCGCCGCGCGTGTTATCACCGAAAAACTCGGCGGCTCTGTCGAAGGAAAATCTTTTTTAATTTTATGCGGCAAAGGAAACAACGGTGGCGATGGCGCAGCTTTGGCTAGAATTCTTAGGTCGCAAGGAGCAGTTGGTACAGTTTTACTATTTGGAAATATTGAAGAAATAAAAAGCGATAGCAAAGCTAACTTTGAGATTATTGATAAAATATCGTCTGACGACATTTATTTAGATTTGATATATTGCGAAGAAAATAATTTTGAAGAAACTTTTCATCAAACTTTTTTTGAAGGAGTTTGGCAGCCATATCAAATTGTGATTGATGGAATTGTCGGAACAGGTTTAACAAAAAAATTGGACGATAATTTCAGTAATATAATTGATATCTTATCTAATTTAAATAAAACAAAGCTAGAAGAACTAGGTGAATTTATTCTTGTTTCTCTTGATATTCCAACCGGGTTAAATGCAGATTCTTCTCAACAGATAGGAAAAAATTTCCAAAGTGATTTAACAATCACATTCACCACGCCTAAACTTGCCAATGTTTTGCCGCCTGCCTCGCGTTTTAACGGCGAACTTGTGGTTGCTAACATTGGATCACCGCAAAAATTGATTGATGAGTCTCCTTCAAAACTCTTTGTTTCGGAAGAATCTGACGCTCTGGAATGGCTTAATATAACAAAATTCACGCCGGATTCGCACAAGACAAAACGTGGGCGGGCTTTGATTATCGCCGGTTCACGCGATATGCCGGGCGCGGCGTCTTTAGCGGCTAATGCAGCGATGTCGAGCGGGCTTGGTTTGGTGCGTGTAGCAACCCCGAAATCCGCACAGACAGTTGTCGCTGCAAGAACTATGGCGGAATGTATGGTCGCCGGAGTCGCCGAAACAGAAGCGGGCGCAATGTCACACGCGGCGCTTGAAGAACTTTTGGAATTAACCGAAAAAGCGGATGTCGCGGCAATCGGCAGCGGTTTGACTTCGGATGAGGAAACGACCAAAAAACTCGTCCGCGAATTTGTCGAAAAACGCAAATTTCCGGTTGTAATTGACGCCGACGGTTTAAACGCTCTCTCGCCGTTTGATTTGCAGGGGAGCGATGAATTTCCTTTGATTTTGACGCCGCACATCGGAGAAATGCGCCGACTGTTCGGCGACGAGGCGGCGGATTTCTCCGACGCTGTGAAAATTGCCCGCGAGTTTGCCCAAAAACATCACATCATTCTGGTTTTAAAAGGCGAGCGCAGTTTGATTGCCGCGCCCGACGGTCGTGTCGTTGTCAATCCGACCGGCAACAGCGCGCTCGGAAAAGCGGGCGCGGGCGACAATCTCTGCGGAATTATTACCGGATTTTTGGCTCAAAGCTATGGCGCAATGGGCGAAAAAGCAGACGCTTTTCCGGCGGTCGTCGCCGCGCTTTACATTTCGGGAGTGGCTGGCGATATTGCCGCCGAAAAAATCGGTAAACGTACGATGACCGCAACCGACGTGCGCGAATGTTTGGCGGACGCCTTTCGTGAGTTTGAGAAATGAACAGCTCAAAGTCTAAAGCCCGGAATCCAAAGTCAATTTTTGGCGAGTTTGTTTGCAGTTCGCCGGAGGAGACTTTTACGCTCGGCGAAAAGTTTGCCGAAAGTTTGCAGGGCGGCGAAACGATTTTGCTCCGGGGCGGGCTTGGCGCTGGGAAAACGCTTTTTGTCAAAGGCGCTATGAACGCGCTTGATTTCGACATTGACGAGGTGACAAGTCCGAGCTTTACCTTAGTCAATCTTTATCGAGCCAAATTTGATGTTTATCATATTGACTTGTATCGAATCGAGCGTCGTGCGGCTTTTGCAGTCGGGCTTGATGAAATTCTGGAAAACGAAAACGCCGTGGTTTTTATTGAATGGGCGGAAAGGCTGGAAGATTTTCCGCCGCCGGAAAAGGCGATTGAAATTTCGATTGCAGGCGATGGCGACGAGCCGCGCCTTGTCGCAATCAAATTTTTAAACGAATGATAAATGAATGTTTTTTCGGCGTAAAAATTTTGCTTTGCCTGAACTTAGAAATCCGCAAATCTTAATCCGAAAAAGAGAGCGAAAACTTTATCTTTTTGACGGCGAGCGATTAATCAAAAGCTGCCGAATCGCGCTCGGTTTTGAGCCTGTCGGCGAAAAAGTGCGCAAAGGCGACGGGAAAACGCCCGAAGGCGAATTTTACATTGCCGTCAAAAATCCGAAAAGCAAATATTTTTTATCGCTAGGTTTGAGCTATCCGACTGTAAAACACGCGGAAAGCGGTTTGGCTGCCGGATTAATTTCTCAAACTGAATACGATGAAATTATCAAAGCACATCGAGAAAACCGTTTGCCGAATCGGAAAACCCAACTCGGCGGCGAGATTTACATACACGGAGGCGGAAATCTGTGGGATTGGACGGAAGGCTGCGTTGCGCTTGAAAATGGAGAGGTTGAAGAGATTTTTGGAGCATTGCAAGTCGGGACAAAGGTTTTAATTGAGCCTTGAACTTGACGAAAAAACAAAGAAGCTGAATACTTGAAATTAAAATAATGATTTCAGATTTGAGATTACAGAAATTAGGAAAAAGGAAATAAAAATTATGCCATATCCCGAAATTATGATTCACGGAATGCGTCAGGAACTTGCGCGACTCGGAATTGAAGAAACAAAATCACCTGAACAAGTCAAAGACGCGGTCGAAAATACCGATGGAACTTTGATGGTCGTCGTCAATTCGGTTTGCGGATGCGCCGCGGGCGGCGTTCGTCCCGGAATCGCGATGGCTTTGCAAAACGAAGCCAAACCCGACCGCGCGATCACGGTTTTTGCAGGCGCGGACATTGACGCGACGGATGTTGCGCGCGAATATTTCACAGGCTACGCGCCGTCATCTCCCGCAATTGCCTTGATCAAGAACGGCGAATTAGTGCAAATGTTTGAGCGCCGCAATCTCGAAGGTCGTCACCCGCAGCAAATTGCTCAGGAATTAATTGCTGCTTTTAATCAACATTGCAGCGCAAACGCAAACGCGGCAAACAATTAAACAAATAAACCAAGTTGATCTCACAAAAAAACGCGCCCGGAATGAAAAGAAATAAATTCCGAGCGCGTTTCTATTTCTGTTTTTTTGACTAATTTAATTATCTCGGTTAATTTTCTCTGCGGTTTTATCGTTTAAAGAATTTCATAAAAGCCTAAGATTTTAGTCTCAAGCCGGGAGAAGTTTTTTGGAAACAAATACAAAATTAAAATCCAACAACTATCGTTATTACGATTTAATCACGGCAGCGTTTGTCACAGTGCTGCTTTGCTCGAATTTAATCGGAGTTCATAAAGTCACGACCGTAAGCGGCTTTACGTTTGGCGCAGGTGTTCTGTTTTTTCCGATTAGCTATCTTTTCGGCGACATTTTGACCGAGGTTTATGGTTATGCCCGCTCGCGGCGCGTGATTTGGGCTGGCTTCGGCGCTTTGATTTTCGCTTCGCTGATGTCGTTTGTCGTCGTCAATTTGCCAGCCGCGGCGACGATGAATCCGCAGCAACAAGCCGCTCTTGAAACAATTTTCGGACAAACGCCCCGTATTGTCGCCGCTTCGCTCGTCGCTTTTTTCGTCGGCGAATTTGCCAATTCATTTGTTTTGGCGAAAATGAAACTGAAAACCGGCGGCAAATTTTTGTGGCTGCGGACAATCGGCTCAACCATCGTCGGCGAAGCGTTCGATTCGTTGATATTTTATCCCCTGGCTTTTTTGGGCGTTTGGTCAATTGAGCAGGTCATTCTGGTGATGTGGAGCAATTATCTGCTGAAAGTCGGCTGGGAAGTTTTGGCGACTCCCGTGACTTACCCGATTGTGAATTATTTAAAACGAGTCGAACGCGAAGATTATTTTGACCGGAACACGGATTTTAACCCGTTTACTTTGGAAACCTAAAAAGAGTGGCGAGCAGCGAAAAAATCAAATTACAAACTCCGGTTTTTGAATTTAAAAAGCTCGGAGTTGCCAATTTAAGCGAAGCGATGGCGCGCAAGTTGGCGCTCGCCGTGGCGACGTTTGCCAACAAAACCGATGCGGGCGAAGCCACCGTTGAGGATTTATTAAATTATTTGCCGATGCGCTGGGAAGACCGTTCAAATCTGACGCAAATCGGCGAGCTTTACGACGGTTTGGAAACTGCGGTCGAATTGTTTGCGCGGGTTTCCGGGGGCTTTCAGGTCGGCAAAAACCGCTCGTATAAAGCTCCGCCGCTCTGGATTTTTGAAATTACGGCGTCCGACGCCGAACGCACGCATAAACCTGTCGTAGTTTTCTGGTTTGTAGCAGGAAAACAAGCGTTCCGAATTGTCCAATATCATCAAAACCGTTTTCCGCGCGGCACTCGTTTCGTCGCTTTCGGCAAATGGGAATGGGACGCGCGCCGCAACACTTTTGCTTTGCGTTTGAACAAACCCGACGAGCTGGAAATCTTGCCTGACGATGTTGATTTTGATGCTTACGGATTGCTCAAAGAATTTTCCAACGCTGAGACGCAGATTCGCCGGGAAGAAGAAACAACGAACGACGAACAACTAACGACTGACGAAATTGAAGATTTCAAAGAACAATTTCCGGCAATTCACGTCGGGCGGCGCGTTCCGGTTTATCGGAAATTGGGTCAGTTTCAGACCAAACGTTTGCGCGAAATAATTTTTGATGTTGTTAACCGGCTTGATGAAAATTCGGTCATCGAAACTTTGCCGCCAGATTTGATTAAGCGGCAAGATTTGATTTCGCGTTTCGATGCGCTTCGGGAAATTCACTTTCCGCCGGAAAATTCAAACATCTCGGATTACGAGCGAGCGCGCAGCAGGGCACATTTACGGCTGATTTTTGAAGAGTTTTTCTGGAACAGTTTTGCGCTCGCTTTCCGGCGCGGCGAGCGAACCAGAGAGCCGAAAGGCGCGGTAATTGAAATCACTCCGAAAATCCGCGAGCGCATTTTCTCCGTTTTGCCGTTTGAATTAACCAATGCGCAACGGCGAGTTGTGGAACGGATTTTTGAAGATATGCAGTCGGACGCGCCGATGAACCGTTTGGTACAGGGCGATGTCGGAAGCGGCAAAACGATTGTCGCCGTTCTCGCCGGACTCGCTGCGATGGAAAACGGTTATCAATTTGCGCTGATGGCACCAACCGAGATTCTCGCCGAACAGCACGCGCGAAACGTCAAAAAACTGCTGGCAAAAACGCCGTTTCGAGTCGAGCTTTTAACCGGAAGCATCAAGGCGGCAGAGAAAAGAAAGCTGCATAAAGATTTGGCGGCGGGCGAAATTCACGCCGCAGTCGGAACTCACGCCTTGATTCAGGAAACCGTCGAGTTTCACAAACTCGGACTTGTCGTGATTGACGAGCAGCATCGTTTCGGCGTGATGCAGCGCGCCGCGCTCCGCGAGCGCGGTTATAATCCTGACGTTTTGGTGATGACCGCGACGCCGATTCCGCGCAGTCTGGCGATGACGGTTTACGGCGATTTAGATGTTTCGGTAATTGATGAATTGCCGCCCGGTCGGACGCCGATTAAAACCGTCGTCGTCGGCGAAGATAAACGCGAAGGCGTTTACAAGGGAATTGTCCGCGAAATCAATTTGGGCAGACAGGTTTACGTCGTTTATCCGCTCGTCGAAGAATCTGAAAAAATGGATTTGAAAGCCGCGACCGCGATGGTTGAGGAATTGCGGAAGATTTTTCCGCAATACGCCGTCGGGTTGGTTCACGGCAAAATGAAGGCGGGAGAAAAAGAAGAACAAATGAGAATGTTTGTTTCGGGAGGGACGAACATTTTGGTTTCGACAACCGTAATAGAAGTCGGAGTTGATGTGCCGAACGCTTCTTTAATGATTATCGAACATGCCGAACGATTCGGTTTATCGCAGCTTCACCAGTTGCGCGGGCGCGTTGGGCGCGGAGCCGAGCAATCATTTTGCGTTCTTTTAACCGGCGACAAGCAAACTTTTGTTGCCCGCCAGCGTTTAGGGATTATGGAAGAAACCTCTGACGGTTTTCGAATTGCTGAAAAAGATTTGGAAATTCGCGGTCCCGGCGAGGTTCTGGGAACGAGACAATCGGGCGTTGCAATTTTCAGAATCGGAAATTTGGTCAGGGATTTGGAAATTTTAGAAAAAGCGCGTAATGAAGCGGAATTTTACTTGACAAATAAACGTCTGACGCGCGAAACTTCTTTGCTTATTGAACAAGTCGAGCAGAATCCGCGTTTTCGTCTTGCGGAAATCGGTTGACATTGCGCGTTTCTCGATTCTGTTGTAAATATTTAAATCTTCCTCGCCAGACGTTTTATTTTTGAAACTAAAGGAAACTTATCTTATATGATTGATGTCAGAGCCCCGCATTTACGTCCCAGAGTTTACCGCCGTCCCGATGACGAACGCCCTTATCAACAGCGCGGCGGACCGCGAAACAACCCTTATTCCCGCGACCGGCGCGAAATGCCGCAGCGCGGATTTCAGAAAAAGAACAATTTCTTTAAACCCGAAATCAAAATCACCAATGATATGCAAGTGACAGACGGCAAGCATAAAGGCGTTCAACTTCGCAGCACCGAATCGCCGAAAGTGCGCCCGACGGCTCGCCGCATCCGCGAGACGCTTTTTAAGGTTTTAAATCGGCGTGTGAAATTTGCCCGGTTTCTCGATTTATGCGCCGGCTGCGGCGCGGTCGGAGTCGAAGCGATCTCGCGCGGCGCGCTGCTTTCCACCTTCGTCGAACGTTCGGCGAAAATGTGCAATTTCATCAAGCAAAATTTGGATGCTTGCGAGATTTGTCCGACGGGACACGGTGAAATCGTGCAGTTGGAATGTCTGCCGTTTATCAAACGGATGAAACAGCGCAAACGCTGCTGGGACATCATTTTCTTTGACCCGCCGTATGATGCAAATTACGATGAAGTAATCGAGTTAATCAGTCGCGGCGCGTGCATTAAAGCGCAAGGCGGCATTTTGGTCATTGAACATCCGGCGGAAATGTTTTTCCCGCAAACAATCGGTTTTCTGACGCGGCGCAAAGTCGTCAAAGAAGGCGACACGGCGCTCACGTTTTACGTGTGCTGGAAATAGCTGCAAGCCAAAAGTAAAAAGTAAAAAGGCAAAAGGCAAAAGTGCGGAATTTCGATTTTCACTTTTGCCTTTTGCCTTTTTACTTTTTACTTTATAAACAATGTCTGAAACAAAAAAGAAAAGCGTAAATTATGCGACCGCGTGGCAGGAAGCGCGCAGTTTGATGTGGGCGGCGCGCGGGCGTCTCGCGCTCGGAGCATTGTTGATGATTCCGAGCCAGCTCAGCAGTTTTGTGCTGCCCGGCTCGACGCAGTTTTTGATTGACGACGTTTTTCCCAACAAACGCTTCGATTTGCTTTACTGGTTTGCTTTGGCGGTAGCAGTTTCAACCGCTTTGGGAGCGGTTTCTACTTTTGCGCTCTCACAGGTCTTGGGCGTTGCCGCGCAGCGGGCGATTACCGATATGCGAAAGCGTGTGCAATCGCAAATCGAGCGGCTTCCGGTCAATTATTTCGATTCGACGCAAACGGGGCAATTGATTTCCCGGATTATGTCCGACGCCGAAGGCATTAGAAATCTGGTCGGCACGGGGCTGGTTCAGCTCGTCGGCAGTTTTTTAACCGCCGCAGTTGCCGTCGTAGTTTTGTTTTATCTCAACTGGTTACTAACCACGATTACCTTAATCGTTTTGGCGGCTTTCGGCGGCGTGCTGGCTTTCGCATTTAATCGCCTCAGACCGATTTTCCGCGAGCGCAATCAAATCTCGGCGGAAGTGCAGGGAAGACTCGGCGAGAGCTTGGGCGGAATCCGCATTGTCAAAGCGTACACGGCGGAAAAACGCGAAGAATTGATTTTCGCGCGCGGCGCGCATCGTCTTTTTCGCAACGTCGCCAAATCAATGACCGGCGTTTCGGCGGTTTCTTCGTTTTCTTCGATTATCGTCGGCGCGATTGGCGTTGTGGTGATTTTGGTCGGCGGCAATTCGGTGATGGCTGATCGAATGACGACCGGACAGCTTTTTCAATACGTCTTTTTCACGAGTCTGCTCGCTTTGCCGATTATCAATCTGAGCAACATCGGAACTCAAATCACCGAAGCTCTCGCCGGTTTAGACCGCATTCGCGAGATTATGCGAAAAGCGACTGAGGACGAAGAAGATCAAACAAAACAATCTCTGCCCGACGTGCGCGGCGAAATCGAGTTTCAAAACGTTTCGTTTGAATACGAAGAAAACGTGCCGATTTTAAAGAACATTTCGTTTCTCGCTCCCGCCGGAACAACCACGGCGCTCGTAGGTTCTTCGGGGTCGGGCAAATCTACGATTTTAAATCTTGTTTTAAATTTTATTCAGCCGCAAATTGGGCGGGTTTTGATTGACGGAAAAGATTTGCAAGCCGTTAAACTGCGTGATTATCGAGGATTTTTGGGAGTGGTTTTGCAGGACAATTTTCTGTTCGACGGCACGATTCTGGAAAACATTCGTTTTTCCAGACCTCACGCAACGTTTGAAGAAATCAAAGACGTTTGCCGACTTGCCAATGCCGATGAATTCATTGAAAAGTTTCCCGAAAAATACGACACGATTGTCGGCGAACGAGGCGTTAAGCTTTCCGGCGGACAGCGGCAGAGAATCGCCATTGCCCGCGCTTTGCTCGCAAATCCGAAGATTTTGATTCTCGACGAAGCGACTTCGAGCCTGGATTCTGAAAGCGAGGCTTTGATTCAGGAAGGCTTGCGGCGTTTGCGCGAAGGGCGCACGACTTTTGTTATCGCGCACAGGCTTTCGACAATTCGTAGCGCCGACCAGATTCTCGTCGTCGAAGCCGGAGAAATCGTCGAACGCGGAACGCACGAAGAATTGCTGGCGTTCGGCGGACGTTATAAACAGCTTTACGACAAGCAATATAATTTTGAGAAAAATTTATTTATCAATCCCGGCGAGGATTTTACGCCGGAAAAACCAAAACCTGAGAAACCTGCACGGCTCGGTTCGCTGTGAAAAATCGGCGACAGTTAAAGAGAAATTTTAACTGTCGCCGAACCGACAGTTAAAATTTCTCTTTAACTTTACTTCTTTCCAAGCTCGACAAAGAATTAACGGTAAATTTATTGACATAAAAGCATAACAAGAGTAATATCCGTCGTGTATCAATAGCTCATTATCAATCGCAATTAAATTTAAGTGAGAAAACCGTCTTTTGTTTTTTCACCGTCTTGTGGGAGAGGCATTTTGAAAGCGAGATTAACAAAATCCCCGACAACATCAAAATTTTCTTCTCTTATCGTCGTTAATTAATTTGTACCGCAGGCGATAAAAAAGTATGCCTGCATTAACCGCTTAACAAATGTGGCGTTTTACCGGAAACGTCATCCTTCAATACCCGAAAAGTTTTTCGACTTTTCAACAACTAAACAAAAGATAGAAGAAAGGATTAAGTCATGAACAATAAAGCATACACCGCACGTTTTTTCGCATTGGTAATGTCATTCGCAGTAGCGAGTATATTGTTAATCGCATCCGCAAATGAGAATAGCGTCTCAGCACAGGATGTTGAAAGGTCGCTGGACATTGAAAGATACAATAACGAGCCTTACGAAATTGTTAACGTTTATGTTGGCGGCAAATCTATCAAGGACAAAATTAAATCCAAGATTAAATACGGTCAGGAAGGTCTGGACAATGCTAAATTTAAGGATAAAAACGGCTGGTATAATCATATTAAAGTTAGAGTGCGTAATATCAGCCAAAATCAGATTATTAGCATAGCAGGCAGTTTAATGCTTGAACACCCTGCGTTACCGGCAAGCTTCGGTTTACCTATCACTTCAACTAGAGATTTAAATCAAGAGCCATTGAAGCCTGGCGAGGAGATTGACCTTAATGCTAATGAAAAATTTATCAACCTGACAAAGGAATTCTTTTTAAAGAATGGCGCTGACGAGAATGTGCCGGTAGTGCGTGTTTTAATAGACAATGTGTTATTTACCAAAACTTATCTATGGAGAAAAGGCGGGTATCGTCGCATAGACCCGAATAATCCAGATAAATGGATTACAATTGAAACGCCACGACCTCCAGAATA
>DASVQU010000083.1:0-40891 GCA_036388995.1 Pyrinomonadaceae bacterium
ACTTCCGCAAACCTTTTTTACTTTTGGGCTGTTAATAAATTTTTTAACATCAGTTGATGAGCGAAAATTACGATTTTGTGGTGATTGGCGGCGGTTCTGCCGGGCTTGTTGCGGCGGGCGGCGCGGGATTGTTGGGAGCGAAAGTTTTGCTCGTCGAAAAACGCGCTCTTGGCGGCGATTGTCTTTATACCGGCTGCGTGCCATCGAAAGCTCTGATTCGCTCGGCGCGTTTTGCCGCAGACGCACGACGAGCGGGCGATTTCGGGTTTCGGATTTCGGATTTCGGATTTCAAAACGACGATTTTGCTTCAATCACAAACCGCGTGCGGCGAGTCGTCGAAACAATTGAACGGCACGAATCGCCCGAACGCTTTGAGAAAATGGGCGTCGAAGTCGTTTTCGGCGAGCCGCGTTTTTTGAATGGGCGCGAAATCGAAATTTCGCTCAAAATGAGCGAAACGCGAAAGATCAGAGCAAAGCGTTTTTGCATTGCAACCGGATCGAGCGCGGCGATTCCGCCGGTTGAAGGTTTGGCGGAAACGGGTTTTCAGACAAATGAAACGATTTTTGAAATCAAAGATTTGCCCGCAAAACTGATTATTTTGGGCGGCGGAGCAATCGGCGCGGAGCTTGGGCAAGCGTTCGCGCGGTTTGGTTCGCGCGTGACGATAATCGAAATGGACGAGCGCATTTTGGCGAAAGAAGACCGGGAAGTTTCCGGCTTTATCGAAACCGTTTTTCGCGCCGAAGGAATTGAAGTTTTGACCAAAACGAAAGCCGTCAAAGTCAGAATCGAAAACGGCAAAAAGCTTGTCGCGGTTGAATGGGGCGGGGAATCGTTTGAAATAGAAGCGGACGAGATTTTGATTGCGGCTGGCAGAAAACCGAATCTCGACAATTTGGATTTGGAAAAAGCGGGCGTCAGATTTGAGAAAAACAAAATAATCACGGACGAGTTTTTGCGAACAACGGCGAGACATATTTTCGCGGCGGGCGACGTAACCGGGCATTTTCAATTTACGCACGCCGCCGATTACGAAGCGCAAACGGTTATCAACAACGCATTTTTGTTTCGCCCGTTTTTGAAAAAAGTTGATTTTCGAGCTGTTCCGTGGGCGACTTTTACCAGCCCCGAAATCGGGCGCGTCGGTTTGACCGAAGCCGAAGCGCGGCAAAAGCTCGGCGATAAAATCAAAATTTATCGAGTCAATTTTGACGAAAACGACCGGGCGCAAACCGACGGCGAAATTTCCGGTTTTGCGAAAATAGTTTGCAAAACAAACGGTGAAATCGTTGGCGCGCATCTGGTTGGCGCGAGCGCGGGCGAAATCATTCACGAATTTGTCTTGGCGATGACAAATCGTTTGAAGATTTCCGAGTTGAATCGAATTGTCCGGGTTTACCCGACGCTCTCGAAAATCGTGCAAGCCGCCGGGACAGAAGCGACAATTGAAACTCTAAAATCGCCGTTCGTGCAGCGTTGGTTCGGGCGTTATCTGAAACTTTGGCGGTGAAAAAGCGGGAAAAACTGTTAAGATACCTGAACTCGGAATGGGTGAGAATCCGCGTTAATAAATAACTCGGAAAACTTCGGAGCGAATGAAGCAATTATTATTTTTCTGTATTATCACGATTTTTTCGATTTGTTTCTGTCAGTTTGCCGCCGCACAAAACAACGGTGTGAAAAAAGAAACGCAAATCTTGGCGCTCGGCGATTCGACCGTAAAAATCAACATTTACGAGAGAAAAGGCGCGCGCGTGACATTTGTTTCGCCGCATCACAATGAGCAAATTGCCGTTCGTCTGGGGCGCGAAGCGATTGAGAAAACAGGCGGCAGATTCGTTGAAATCGAATCGCTCGACGAAAACGGCAACGGGCAGCGGCGTTTGAATTTCAGTTTTAAAGGCGTGAATTACAGTCTCGACCCGAACCGGATTTTTACCGAAAACGGGCGACAATGCTCACATTTTGCGCCTGAAATCGAACCGATGGTCAAAGATTTTGCCGAGAAATTTTTAAAGATTATTCTCGCTGACGGCGCGCGTTTGCGCGATGGCGAGCGTTTTCTCGTTGCCATTCACAACAACCGCGACGTTGATGAGCAAACGGAACTTGCTCAAAAATCGAGAGATTTAACCACGCTCAGTTTTTCCGCCGGATTTGCGGCGATGAATCTGTCGCAAACCGAGTTTCATCACCAGATTGAAGGCGTTTATCTTTCAAACAGCGAATATGACGCAGACAATTTTGTGTTTGTCTCGACTCCGGCGTTGATGAGTTTTTTCATCGCCGAAGGTTTCAATGTTGTTCTGCAAAAACCGGCGGCAAAGCTGCAAATCAAAAGCTGCTCGGTTGACGACGGCTCGCTCTCGGTTTTCGCCGGAGTGCGAAACATCCCTTATATCAATCTCGAAGCCGATGCCAAATTCGGCGAGTTTCGGCAGCGTCAGATGATCAACGCGGTCTACCGTCTTTTTTACCAGCAACAGCGAAGCGTACAGCAGGCGAAAATGAAGAAATGAGGTTCGGCTTTAGTCTGTGATTGCCGGTTTTTCAGCTTTACGACCAAATACCTTATTGATATACTCCCATTTAACTCAGGAAAAGCTGTTCCGAATTAACCGGCTCTCAAAAGTAATAGAAATTCAATCAACTGTCAGGTTTTTCGACGATGCCAATGCTCAAAGCCCTACCGCGCCCGCGGTCGGCGAAGTTAATTCTCAGATGTTCAATAATGAATTGGAAAAACTTTTAGAGAAAATCGCTGATGGCGACGAATCGGCTTTGGCTGCTTTATACGACCTGACAAATAAATTGATCTTTTCGCTCGTGATGCGAATGCTCGGCGACACTGCGGCGGCTGAAGACGTTTTAGTCAATTCATACGCGCAAATCTGGAAACAAGCCGCTTTATATAAATCTTACAAAGGTTCGGCTCTGGCGTGGCTGATTTCTATTGCGCGAGCGAGCGCACAAGAAAAATTTCCAGCGAAAACGGCTTTACAAAACATCAAAGTCCCGTCCGATTCTTTGTGCGGCGAAATCGTGCATTTGGAAAACGGCGGCAAAGATTTTATTTCGGAGCGATACAGACTCGTTTCCTCAATCATTAACGAGTTTTTGCCCGAACAGCGACAGATTATCGGGCTTGCGTATTTTTCCTGTTTGAATCAAACGGAAATTGCCGAACGGCTCAATTTGCCGCTCGAAACAATCAAACTGCAATTGCGCGACGGAATGTCCAAACTAGGTGAAAGGCTTGGAAATTCCTCGAATAAATAATGAAACACGAATTATCAGAAATCGAAATGCAAGAACGGGCGTTTTTGTCCGCAATCGGCGCACTGACAGCCGAAGAACAGCTTGCTTTTGAACGACATCTCACCGAAGGCTGCGATCTTTGCGCGGCTGAATTCGCGGCGCAGCAGGAAATCTACGCTGCACTTGCGTTTGCCGCTCCGGTTGTTGAGCCTTCCCCGACTGTTAAAGATAAATTGATGAAGCGCATCGCCGGAGAGAAACAGGCAAGCAGTCAAAAACAAACGGAAATGGCTGGAGAAGCCGCGAAATTCTTTACGCTTTATGCGGCGGAAGGAGCGTGGCAGATGTTGAGCGAAGGCGTTTTCGTTAAACAATTATATGTTGACCGGGAGAAACAAACCGTCACTTCGCTTTACAAAATGGAGCCGGGCGCGCAAGCTCCGAGGCACATACACAGCGGCGTTGAAGAGTGTTTTGTCATCGAAGGCGATTTCCACATCAACGATCTCAAGCTCGGTCCCGGCGATTATCATCGCGCCGAACCGGGCAGTCTTCACCAAAAAATTCGTACCGAAAAAGGAAATTTGCTCCTGATTATTGCGCCGCAGGATTGAAATAATTTATTAAAGGATTATGAAAAAAACTATCGTCTTAGCCCTTTTGATTTTAAACGTTTTTGCCGCAGACGCTTTAAGTCAAACGCGGAAAAAAACTACCGCTCCAACGCGCGGCAAAAGAACAACCGCAACCAGAACCGCGAATAAGAAACCTAAAACTATGACAAAACCAAACACTATCGCGCCAGCCGCAACGACAACCGCTTCCGGTTTGACTTATATCGTCACGCAAAAAAACGAAGCCGGGCAGCAGCTTAAAACGGGCGATAACGTCCAGGTTCATTACACAGGATTGCTGACAAACGGCGTCAAATTCGACAGCTCGCTTGATCGCGGCGAGCCGATTTCGTTTCCGCTCGGCACGGGCAGAGTGATTAAAGGCTGGGACGAAGGAATCCTGAAACTGCGAGTCGGCGAGCGCGCCACGCTGATTATTCCGCCTTCAATCGGCTATGGTTCAAGCGGCGCGGGCGGCGTCATCCCGCCCGACGCGACGCTGATTTTTATTGTTGAAGTTGTCGGCGTTAAATAAAAATGCGAACAAGAGTAAAAAGCGGCGGAATTAGGTGTTTCGCCGCTTTTTATTCAATTGCTCCTCAAAAAAAACTTCACGAATGATCGTGAATCATCTTCCAGCCGTCTTTGGTTTTCTTCCAAACTGAAGTAAACCAGCCGGTGCGGTCGGGGCGGTCGGCGCCGGAAAGAATATATTGTCCGGTGACTAAAGCGCCTTCTTTTCCGAGCATTCGGACGACGACATTTTCATACCGCAAAACTTGAATCGGGCGTCCGGTTTTCCAGAAACCTTTTTTCATCGTTTCTTCAATCGCTTCGACTCCGCCCGCAGGTCCGGTCGAGCGCATCTCGGTCGCGTCCGGGGTATAAACCGAAAGATATTTAGGTAAATCGCCTCTGTTCCAGCCTTCGGCTGTGCCGTTTAAAAGCGCGCGAAGCTGCTGCTCGTCTTTGCTCATTTTCGGTTGGGTTTGAGCAAAGGCGGAAGCAGACAGCAAAAAGCAAACTGCCAATAAAAATAATGATTTTTTCATAGTTTTTCGTTTAGGGTTTGAAACTGACTGGGCATTTTACGCTTTAAAACGACAAAAAGTTTTTTTCTTTGCGGAACTAATGAGATCACACCGTGTCTAAAAAGTGCAGAGGAGAAAATCTATGAAAATTGAAAACACGAAAGACGCCGCGCCGCAGATCAATATCACGCCGCTGATTGATATTTTGCTCGTTCTGCTGATTATTTTTATGGTCATCTCACCGCTCAAACCGGCTAAGTTCGAGACAAAGCTGCCAGCCGAATCTAACGACGGAAAAACGAACCCGCGCGCTTTGATTGTCAGCGTTGACGAAAAGCTCCAGCTTCGATTGAACAACAGCGAAACGCTCGGCTCGACCGAAGACACCGGCAAGCTCAACGCGCTGCTCGCGCAAACTTTTCTAGAGCGCGCACGCAACGGCGTGGTCAAACAAAACGCGAGAGGCGAGGCGGAAACCGAGAAAACGGTTTTTATCAAAGCTCCGCGTTCGGTCAATTACGGAGTGATTGCCAAAGTCGTTGACGGTGTAAAAGGCGCGGGCGCAAATCCAATCGGGTTGCAGATTGACGATTTGGCGCAATGAACGGCGAATAAATCTTTGAAAAAGCCGGACTGAATTCAGTCCGGCTTTTTCGCATTTAATAGTTTTAGGTTTAATGTTGAAATTTAATTTCTTAACCGAAAATGAAGATTTCAGTCATCATCCCGACTTTAAACGAAGAACTGTCGCTGCCCGCAACATTGGCGGCAATTTCCCGTTTAAAAGAGCAGCCGGAAATCATAGTAGTTGACGGCGGAAGCTCTGACAAAACTGTGGAAAATGCCGGAAAATCCGGCGCAAAAATCGTTCACACCGAAGCCGGGCGCGGTCGGCAGTTGGACGCGGGAGCGAAAGCTGCGGAGGGTGATGTTTTCTGGTTTCTGCACGCCGACACTTTGCCGCCGGAGAATGCTTGTGAGCAAATTCTAAGAGCTTTAAAAGATGAACAAACAATCGGCGGAAATTTTGAGATTCGTTTCGACGGCGAAAGATTGGCGGCTCGTTTTTTGACTTGGCTTTACCCGAAGCTTCGCATTTTGGGTTTGTGTTACGGCGATTCGGCGTTTTTCGTTCGACGCGCAACTTACGAACAAAGCGGAGGTTTTGCCGATTTGCCGCTTTTTGAAGACGTTGAGTTTTACCGGCGGTTAACGAAATACGGGCGTTTCGTCCATTTGAAATCAGTCGTGACAAGCTCTTCGAGGCGTTTTGAAAAGCGGAGCTTTGCCTTGACGTTCGCGCGCTGGTCTTTGTTTCAAGGGATGTATTGGATCGGCGTTTCGCCGCATTTTCTCGCCAAGCGTTACGCTCACATCCGAAAATAAATTTCCGAAAATTTTTTGTCACAAATCTGAGGCAAGCGGTGTTTGTTAATTTGAGAAACATTTTCGAGTGAGGTCAAAATAAATGCCTGTTGTTATCGTCGCCATTATCTTTTTCATCATCTCGCTGCTTCCGGCGAACGTTTTCGGTCAAGAGCAAAACCTTCAACAGCGGACGCGGGAAATCGTCGCCGAATTTAATAAAACCAAGCACAAAGTCAAAGAAAAACACGGCATTCGAGTCGAAGCTTACGTCGAAGTCCGCAGCGAAGCCGCTGTCAAAAGACCCGAAGATTATGCGGGCGTTTACCGGATGGACGGCAACGGACCGGCTCTGGAATTGCGCGTTTCGGCAAACGGCGCGGTTGAAGGCAAAGGGGAAGATGCTGAAGGACTCGAATTTACTCTGAACAACGGCAGAATCGTGGGCGCGCTGCTGACTGCAACAAAAATTTACACAAACGGCAAATCCGAGAAATTTGAAGGTGTTTTCATTAATCGCACAATTCGTTCCGGCAAATCTCCCGCCGATGCAGTTGAAAACGGCACAACATTCGGTTTGGGCGTCGTCGGACAGCAAATCACGGTCGCTAATAACATTTACAGCGGAAGAGTTTTTTACGAGCGCCAACGGTAAATTTAGACGTTTTCGACAAATGATGTAAATTCGAAAACGTGGATGCGTTCGAAAAATATCTCGTAATTGCGGCGGGCGGCGCGCTCGGAGCAATTACGAGATATTTTTTAAATCAGCTTTTCGCTCAACTTTTTGCGCCGTTTCCTTTTTCCACTTTTTTTATCAATCTTTCCGGCTCTTTTTTGATCGGCTTGCTTTTTGTTCTGGCGCTGGAACGCGCAATGATCGGCGAATATTGGCGGCTCGCGTTGATAGTGGGTTTTTTGGGAGCTTACACGACTTTTTCGACTTTTGAGTTGGAAACTCTTTTGCTCGTCCGCGAAAGACGTTTTTTTATTGCCGCGTTTTACGTTTTATCAAGCGTTTTTCTCGGATTTCTCGGCGTTATCGGCGGAATCTGGCTGGGCAGAAAGCTCTAAATATTAAATTCAATCATATTCAAACGCGCTGCTCTGACGGCGTTTGACGCGTCTTGAGCAGAATCGGCGAGCGCCGTCAGATGTCCCATTTTCCTTCCTGCGCGAGCTTCGGCTTTGCCGTAAAGATGGAGTTTTAAATTAGGAAATTCGAGCGCCCTTTCCCAATTTGGCTCGCCGTTTTCCCACAAATCGCCGAGCAGATTCGCCATTGCCGCCGGGCGCAGATATTCGGTCGAGCCGAGCGGCAAACCGCAGACGGCGCGCAATTGCTGTTCAAACTGCGACGTAACGCAAGCATCAAAAGTTAAATGCCCGGAATTATGCGGTCGCGGCGCAAGCTCGTTGACAAGCAGTTTTTCGTCCTTCGTCAGAAAAAATTCGACGCACAGAACGCCGACGACTTCGAGCTTTTCCAAAACGGCGCGGGCGATTTCGACGGCTTCGTTCCAAACTCTTTCCGAGACAAACGCGGGCGCAAAGGAAACATCGAGAATATGCTGCTCGTGCGCGTTTTCAATCACTCCCCAACTGACGAAATTTCCTTTTAAATCACGCGCGGCGACAACCGAAACTTCCTTTTCAAAATCAACAAACGCCTCCAAAACCGCTTCCTGCGCGCCGATTGCGGCAAACGCCGTTTCAATGTCCGCCTCGGTTTTAATTTTCGCCTGTCCTTTTCCGTCGTAACCGAAACCTGCGGTTTTCAAAACCGCCGGCAAACCGATTTCCACAACCGCCGTTTTTAATTCTTCGATTGTTTTAACGTGGCGAAACGGCGCGACCGGAAAACCGTTGTTTGATAAAAAGTTTTTTTCGCGCAGGCGATTTTGCGTCGTGTGCAAAACTTCGCCGCGCGGTCTGACGGGCGCAAACTGCGCAGCGGCTTCGACCGTTTGAAAAGGCACATTTTCAAACTCAAAAGTGATGACATCAACGTTTCGGGCAAATTTGCGCACCTCGTCCAAATCATCATATTCGGCGCAGAGTTCAAAATCCGAAACCTGCCCGGTCGGCGTGTCGAAATCCGGCGAAAACGTGTGCACGCGATAACCCATCCGCCGCGCCGCAATCGCAAACATCCGTCCGAGCTGCCCGCTTCCTAAAACGCCGATTGTTGAATTTGGCAGGATTATCTTCACAGATTTGCGAGTTTATTCGTTTGTCAGATTTGTTTCAAGAACAGTATTTGTTTGAGCTTCACGGAATCTTTTGAGTTTTTCACGAAGTTCGGAGCGAGAGTTGGCGAGAATCGAAACGGCTAGCAAAGCCGCGTTCGTCGCTCCGGCTTGTCCGATTGCCAACGTTCCCACCGGAATTCCGGCTGGCATCTGAACGATTGAAAGCAGCGAATCCATTCCGCTCAACGTTTTGCTTTGCACCGGAACGCCCAAAACCGGCAAAACGGTTTGCGAAGCGCACATTCCCGGCAAATGCGCCGCTCCGCCCGCACCCGCGATAATCACTTCGATTCCGCGCGATTCGGCAGTTTTAGCAAATTCAAACAATAAATCCGGCGTGCGATGAGCGGAAACGATTTTGCATTCGTGAGCGACATTGAATTTTTCCAATGTTTCGGAAGCTTTCTGCATCGTTTCCCAATCGGATTTGCTGCCCATAATGACTGCTACCAGAGGTTTTTGATTCTCGGTTGTGGATTTTGCCATTTGCTTTCAAAATAAAAAAGATGCGCGGCGAAAGCAAACTGCCTTCCGCGTTTCTAAGGAATCCGGTTTTCTCCATTTTATCCGTAAATTTCGAGTTTACGAATTCAGAATTTTTAAATATTGCGTCCAGGGACCGACATCTTCTTTATATTGTTTTGCCATCACGCGCGAGATTTGCGAGATATGGTCAAGATCGTGAACCGTCCAGGTCGCAAGAAGTTGTTTGAGAGTAACTTCGCCGAAAGCCGGATGAACGCCTTTTTGTTCCAGATTTTCGATTGTTGGTTTTTTGGAACGCAGAACGTCAACATTCTTTTTACGCAAGCCTTTGAATTCCTCCAAAAGCTCGCGCAGCGTTTTACCTTTGCAGTCTTCAAACTGAGCAAAACGGTCAAACGGCGCAAAATTTTTATCCGGCGCATCGGAAAGAATAATTTCCATTCTCGCAATCCAGTCGGTTTTTTCTCCATGAACGAGATGTCCAAGAACGTCAAACACGCTCCACGTTTCGCCGCCCTCGTTATTTTCAGTCCAATCGGCGGAAATGTTTTGGAGCATCGTTTCCAGAACTTCGGGCGTGCGTTCAAGAATTTCTATTGATTTTTCCACTGTAAAACTCATAGTTTAATTTTTAGAGTCTGACAAAACCAAATTTACGATCCCAGAAATTCGGTTGACGAGATTATTTATACAGCAAATATTTTTGACGCATCTTCTTATAATTTGTCAGTCCCGGCTCCCAGCTTTTTCTGATTTCCTCTTGGGTTTTTCCGGCAATAATTTGTTCTTTGAAATCTCTCGTCCCGGCTAATTTGTCTATGTCGTTGATTTGTTTACTAAAGCTTTTGTCAAAGAATTTCTCCTTTTCGGGATATGCCTGATAAAGCTCCATCATCCAGTTAAGATTGAGTTTTTTCGATTTGCGAAGTTGGTCGGTGTCGTAATTTCTCAAGTCCAGACCGTAACAAACTTCGTTCATATACAAAGGAGTTTCGCTCATACCCGGAATGCTGGCAGGCGTAAAAGAAAAAGAATATTTGCCTTTTAATAAAGGGCTGCCAATCACCGCAAACGGCGAATAAGTTCCCCTGCCGTGATTGAGCTTTGTTCCTTCAAACAGACAAGTCGAAGGATAAAGCAGAACGCTTTGCGGAGTGTTTAAATTCGGCGAAGGCTTGACCGGCAAAACATATTCCATATCGTGTTGATAATTGAGGACTTTGACCGTTTTCAATTTCGCGACCATTTTGCCTGACAACCAGCCTTCGCCGTTAATCATTTGAGCGAATTCGGCAATCGTCAAACCGTGTGCAATCGGAATCGGAAACTGCCCGATGCCGGATTTCAAGCTCATATCCAGAATCGGTCCGTCAATTAAATATCCGTTCGGATTCGGGCGGTCTAAAACGAGCAATTCTTTATTAAATTCCGCGCAGGATTCCATCACGTCTCTGAGGACATTTATGTAGGTGTAAAATCTGACTCCTACGTCTTGAACGTCATAAATCATTACGTCAACATCGGCAAGGTCTTCCTGAGACGGCTTTCTTTTTGCGCCGTATAATGAAATTATTTTTATTCCGGTCGCCGGGTCTTTCTCGTCGGCTACTTTTACGCCTGCACTCGCGTTGCCGCGAAAACCGTGTTCCGGTCCGAAGGCTTTGACGACGTTGACGCCTTTCGACATTAAAAAATCCACCAGATGCTTATCACCGACAATAGTCGTCTGATTAGCCAGAATCCCGACTCTTTTACCTTTCAAAAAGGGAAGATATTTGTCGGGCTGCTCTGCTCCCGTCATGATCTTTGCAGTCTTAGTGCGAGTTTGATTTGAAGGGGCGGATTTACTGATTGAATATACAGGGACACAAAAAACTACCAGGATTGAAACCAAAAAAAGTAATTTCATATAAATGAATCTCCACGCCTGATTTGCATATATTTCTTTTACGAAGCTTTTTTTAATATAGCTTAAATTCATTGCATTGGTTTTGCCGGATACAAAATTCTGAATGCGTTAAAAACAGCCTGGTGCGCTATCGTTGCGTGGTCTTCCTGCGGCAGATAATCAAAATTTACCTTGACGCTTTTGCTTAAAGATTTCCGCAGTTTTTCGGCTAAAAGATTTGCATCTACTTCCATTACGCGCGGCGTTTTACCCGGAGTGAGACCTTCTTTGCCGACTCCGATATAAATGTCCGTTTTTTTTGTGAAATTTCCTTGCAGCAAAATCGAGTTTTGCTCTAATAACGAACCGTTGTCCCACCACAAACTTGGGCTAATAATAATGTATTTATCAAAAAGCATTGGTTTTTTAAACAAAATCTCGGTTGCCAAAAGACCGCCCAGCGATTGACCGATAATCATTTTTGAACTGTTTGTTCGATATTTTTTTTCGATAAAAGGCTGTAATTCTTTTTCGATAAACGCGATAAATTTGTTTGAATGACCTGTCGAGGGAAATTTCTTCTTTTCTTCTTCAACTGTTGTCGGGAAAGTAAAGTCTCTTCTCCTGTCCACATTGGCGATACCGACGACGATGGATTTCGGAACACGGTCAATCCACGAAAAATTATTAAACTGCACAAGCCCGACGACGTGTATAAAATCTTCGTCCGCCGAACCGTCGAGCAAATAAATCACCGGATACTTGCTCGCCCCGTCCTTTTCGTAACCTTCGGGAAGATATATGTTTAAGATTCTTTTTTCTGCCAATTCCACCGATTGAATCTCGTCAATCACGCCCAGGACGAACGGTTTGCCGTTTTCCGCCGATTTCGGATTATTAGTTTGAGCAAAAGCCGGGAAAGTGAAAAACGATAAAGTTAAAAATATGATTAGGATTTTCATAAAATCTCCCGTTAGTTTAGCAGTTAACAAAAGACGATTCTATCGCGATAATCGAGATGAAAGGTGAAATTTCAGACGCGGTTGATTGCGGGACGTTTTATCCGTTGAAACAATAAATTACCAGAATTTCCACCACGGTTTTACTACTTTGGGCTTAACGTTTTTCATTTGTTCTTCGTATTCTTTTAATTCTTCCGCGAGCGTTCCTTTGTCTTCGTAAATTTTCCAAATATCGGTTTCGCCGCCGTCAAGATCAATTACTCTGTCCTGATGAGTTATCACAGCAAGACCGTGTTCCTCGTCCCAATCGCAGTAGAAAAGCCATTCGAGATATGAAATGTCGTCCTTGCTCTCCTCGCTGAAGCTCAAGCTCTGAGTTCCTATAAATGGTTTAAAATCAAAATCAGCTTTTGTTTCGGGCGTAATATTCGGAACAAATGAATCGTTCGGATCCAAATATTGGGTCAACCTGTCAACTTCCTCCGCCAAAGACCTGAGAATGTTGTCTCTTATTTCGTATTGATTTTGCAGTAGATAGTTATAAGCATTTATCTCCGGCTGCCAATCTCTGGGAATATTCTGGTTGTAACTGCCAATATGTAATTTAATCGTTCCGTCCGTTATAACTTTCCCATTTTCCCAACGCTTATTCAGGTATCCGTCCCAAGCCTCTAAAACTATCGTTGCTTCGATAATTTCTAACGGGTTACGTCTTGTTCCGTAATTTTTGATTCTGATGTTCGGAATCCCGCTGGCAAATATATCCATTTTTAGATTTTCAGCTTAAAAGTTTTCGGCTCGTAAATTGAGGGAGACGACTTCCACCGCGTTCAGCAATTTGAAAACGATTTCATTATTGACCGCGTAAGTTTTGATTGATTTTACTTTTCCTTATTTTTGCTATAACAAACATAAATTTAACCAAAATCTTCGAATAAGCGTTTTCAAATTTATTTCAAAATTAGTTTATTCATCGGCTTCATATTTCACATTAGGGTAATATTTTTTATATTTCAGACCTGAAAGATGGTAATCAGGTAAATTTTTTATCAAATTAAACCGAGTAATTAGCTTGCTTTTACTTTTAACTTCACTTTCTGATAAAAATTCTACTTCTGGCGTAAGTTCCCATTTCATACCTAATGTTGAAATACTGTTAACAAAAAGTATTGCCTGTTCATAATTTGAAAGTTGAGCGCGTAATGTTTTACCGTAAAAATATTTCTCATTCTCGCTCAAATCACGATGATAATTTAAATATTTATAGCATTGAAATAAGTGTCTAAAATAGTGTCCTAATCTATGTAAATGTCCTCCGTAATATTTATTAAACTCTTCATCATAATCCAAAAATCTTGTTTTAGCGGATAGGGGGGTGAAAGGTCTATTTTTCCGTGTGACTCTTTTGTATTCATAAAACTCTTGAATTATAGTTCTTAGTTCTTTCCCTTTATATTTCCGTAATTCCAGCCAAATATCCCATCTATGCGTATTTTCTTGTTTTGGTTTTAACTTTATATATTGAAGTAGCGGAAAAAAATAAGATGGATTATATCTTTTCTTAAATCTTTGCCGTAGAATTGGTTCGCTTTCCTTATTGATACCGTAAAAAACAATGCTGTATGCAATGTCAATAATCGCCAATTCAATTAAGTTAATTTCTATGTTATTACTATCATTTTTTATATTATTATCATTTATGATTTCGGAAAGTTCTGACCTATAAACTGGTATCAAATAATCGTTAGGATTTTTTGAATTAGAAAAACCTTTAACTTCTCGAAAGCATTCTATAAATTCTCTGAAAATAGTTCTGAAAACTTTCCTATGTACGCCTGTTTTGGAACTTCCGTTATCAAATTTGGTGTAATTTAACTCACTGACATTCTGCCTATGTAGATTAATCATAACAAAAAAATTACTCTCGAATTGCTGAAGTAACATTTGCTTTTTTTGTTCTTTTGTAGAGATCTTTTGTTCATTTAGGGCTCTAATCTGGACTTGATTTGCTTGATATTGAATGTAGAAAGCAAGAAAAGTCAGAATTGCACCAACAAATCCGACAGTAGGTCCGACAATTCCGCCAATCGTATCACCAATGACTCCTGTTTCTTCTCCATAAGACCAACCAATAGATGTTTTTGTTACTAAGTACGGTATTAGGAAAAAAATGAATGAAGCAATAACGAAAGTTATGCTTATGAATAATAGTACTTTTTGTTTATTTATCATTAGTGTATATAGGTATTGAATTAGCTATATATTAATACAAATTCTTAAAAATTTTATCTCTTAAAATGTATTATCAACATAACGCGATTTTATTAAAACTCTGAAATCAAAAAGGATGAAGCCGAAACTTCATCCTTCATAATGCCTGACTGTTTTACTCCGATTTAGCGCCTTGTAGAGTGGCAGTATAATGCATAGTGCAATGCTCAAATTTGACGCTAAACCAAGAGTCGGTTTGAAGTTATTTCTCTACTGCAAAAGTAATATTCAAAATTCTTGAAAATGTCTCAAAGTCATCGGATTCAACTTCATGACCGGTTGAATCATGTCCGTGAGGATGTTTATCTGTTTTGGATTCAACATTTGGAAAATATAAGCCTTCGACAACTACTCCCAAATGATATGTCCCGGCAACCGAAGTATCTTTATGATGAATGTGTAAAGGTGAGCCGCCGTGAGTTACTACTTTTACTTCGTTATCTTTGATTAACTCCAAATCCTTTTTAGATTTTTCAAATCTTGACAATAAAAGCGGAATATCAAGCTTTGATGAAAATCTTGCTGATTTTTCATTTCTAGTAACCGTTTCAATCGCTTTATCGTTCGTCATAAAATCATTTATATCAAAAGCCGGAGAAATCAAACGAGCAAAACCGCCGCGATTTACTATGCTTCCGACGGCAATATCGTTTTTGACTGTCACGCTGAATTCTTTTCCCTGCTTGATAATAAGATTATCCAGGCTCAAATTTATCTTTAAATTTGTCCGGGCATAAACATTGACGACCATATTGCAAGCCTCATTGTTATTGCTATTGGTACTGACCGCCCTGATGTCCAAATTATGCCGGCTTTTACCGAGAACATTTCTCGTAGGTTTTCTCAGATTCGGTTTTGTTAATAACCTTGAGTAGCGTTCGCCTTTAATCGGTCCGGCAGAAACAGGAAAAAGCATTTCTCCTAATTCGGGCATCATCATTTTGTCTAATTCTTTGGCTTTGTAGGAAATCATCAAAACCCAATTTCCAACCCAGCAATCTTTGTTCGCGTTTCCTCTTTGGATAACCATTGACAGTCTTCCATTAGAACGAAAACTTGTTATATCGGGCGGTTGACAACAATGATTACAGCCGTGCGAATGGTTATGACCTTCCTGGTTGCCGTATAAAACCATTCCGTTCGGACCATGCAGGGTAAACGCCCAATTTTTATCCGTAAAGTCCATACCTTGCGCCGTAAGTAAAAAGGCGTCGTCGGCTGAGGTTGCCGTGAAAGAGAGATGAGTGTGCTCACCGGCAAAAAGTTCTACCACCGGGTCAAAAACGTTTGTAAAACCGATGGCGGCGGCAAGCGCATTCGAGAAGAATTTATCAATAGTGCCCGCGTTTTCACCGTGAAAAACCTGCGGAGTTGACAAAGTTTTACCTTTTGCCACCATTGCCGCCAGGGTTGCATAATCAACGTCCAAACCTGTTCCAAAACCCATCGCGAAAATCGCCGTTCTGCTTAGACTGCCGTCGGGTATCGAACTCAGCGGCGAACCGGTTGTCAAAAGTCCGTCCGTCAGAACCGCTAAATACCGCTGTTCATCGGTCGGTGCGCCGCTAAAGGGCGGTTCTACCAATGTGGTCTGAACGTTCATAAGCGCATCAGCCAACGGCGTTCCTCCACCCGCCGTCATTGCGGCGACATTCGCATCGAAAGTCGCTCTGCTAAAAGAAGTTCCTGATTTAACCAGCCCGCTATCCGGTGCTCCGAATACTGATGCGAAATCGTTAGCTAACAAACTTCTAAAAGTTTTGACACCTGCCATCACATAGATTGCGCCGCTGTTTTGAACGGTCTCGCAATCTTGGAGAAAAGCCGATACGCCTCTTTTTGCCGCTTCCCATTTTGTCACGTCCGGTAAACCCGTAACCATCGGGTCGGGAGTCAAGCCGTTCATGCTTCCGGTTCTGTCTAACCCGATTCCGATAATTGAAATTGTGTCGTAGGTATAATTGAAAGCATTCCTGAAATCCAAAGTATCTACATTTCTTTTTGCGCCCAATGCACTAAAATCAGGCATCGGTATTGAGTTGGATATACTCGCAGACGTTCCATAACCCGCAGCGCCCCCGGTCCAGGGATACATAATGTCATTTCTATGGTGCTGCGGACTGCCGCCGGAGGTCGGGTATTCTGTTTGGTGTCCATCCATTTGCCACATCGCCCAGAGTCTATCGATATTACAGTGGTGTAAATAGAAAAACGGGTCAAAAGGGGATACTTCAGGGCTTGAATGATGTCCTCTGCTTAGACCTGCACCGCCGCCGATCCAACCGTGCAGACCGTTGTGCATCTGATTGCCGGAAAGTAATCCGCTGCCGCTTTCCAAAGTGTTTTGAAAAGATTGGTAATTGCTTCTTGAAAGAGTAGTCCTAATATCATTTGTAGTTGGAAGTGATGCCAAACCCTGTGTGCTTCTTTTTAATCCCCCGATAAAATTCGACGGAAACATAGACGGCATTCTCCAACCATTTAGCGTGGCAGGATACCATGCGGGCAAAGCGGTTGTGTTATTCCCGACACCGGGTTTATCAAAAGCGAAATATCCCTTTTCGATAACATTATTATTCGCAGCATTGCCATTAGGACCTAAAAAAGTATCCGTCATTTGCAAGCTCGGATCAGTCCAATCCCAATAAGGCAACATTACATTGGGAACATGGCTTTGTAGTTCTTTTTCAAATTCAAAAAGAAAATACCTGTGCCAGCTTAAAAAACTAAATGAGCCATTACCGCCGTGACCGAAGTTTACGTTTATTCCTCCGGGCGCAATACCGCTCTGAATCATTCGATGAACCGCCACATACTCATCCCATTTACCATATTGATCTTCTGCCGGGGCACCGGGGTTAACAATATCCGCTTTCATCAACACACACGCTTTTACAAAATCTTCTCTTTCCGACGCAGAAAGAAATTTTATATTTTTTCTAACTCTCATAATTGTTTTTACCTCTTTCCTTTTTTGAGATTTTTATGGTTATTACCCTTATTCTTCTCACTGGATTTTGTTGTTTGCTTAGCGGATTCGTGTTTTTTTAAACCGGTTTCGGTTTGGAATTGATAAAGTTGACACATCTGATGCCCACCGCAGATTTACTGCTTTTCATTAAGAGAGAATCGGTTGAATTGAAACACAAATATTCTTCGCCCTGCCAGTCTTCATATTGAGTTAACTGTATTTTTGCCGTTTTGCATTTTTACTCTCATTAACTAACGCACCGAAAGCGAGCGAAAACTATCGTCACACGAAGATTTTTTATTTTTTAGAAGTTTTTATGCGTTCCTGAAACTGAATAAAAGAAAGCAATTGGAAGATAAAAGCGGCTTTGCACGAAAAGTGCTTGAATAAACCAAATAATCCTGCGAAGAAATCAAAACATGAAGCGTGAGCGACTTTAAAATCTTTCGGTTTTGATAACGTTCAAACCGGCATCGTTGAACTTTTGGAGAAGTTGGACGACAATGAATACAATAATTTGAAATAAAAACAAGCAATAAAATGTCAGAAACATCAAAAATTTACTACACCTTAACCGACGAAGCGCCGATGTTGGCGACGCATTCTTTTTTACCGATCTTAAAAGCTTTTACAAAATCCGCAGATATTGAAATTGAAGTTCCGGATATTTCGCTTGCGGGGAGGATTTTAGCCAACTTCCCCGAATTCCTAAAAGACGACCAAAAAGTTCCCGATTCACTTGCGGAATTGGGCGAATTGGCAACAAAATCCGAAGCCAACATTATCAAACTTCCGAACATTTCGGCTTCCGTTCCGCAGTTGGAAGAAGCGATTGCCGAGCTTCAGAAACAAGGTTTCGCGCTGCCGAATTATCCCGCCGAACCTAAAACGGATGAAGAAAAAGACATCAACAAAAAATATGCGAAAGTTTTGGGAAGCGCAGTAAATCCTGTGTTGAGAGAAGGGAATTCCGACAGACGCGCTCCGAAAGCCGTAAAAAATTATGCAAAAGCAAATCCTCATCGAATGGGAGTTTGGAGTGCTGATTCTAAAACGTCCGTCGCACATATGAATTCCGGGGATTTTTATGGAACCGAAAACTCGACAACAGTGGAAACGGAAGGGAAATTCAGAATCGTTTTCTATCGAAATGACGGTTCTGAACAAGGTTTGAAAGATTTTGCTCCGTTAAAAGCAGGGGAAGTAATTGATTCTTCGGTAATGAATCTTTCCGCATTGAAATCTTTTGTCGAGGAAGCGATTCGTGAAGCCAAAGAAAAAGACGTTCTACTTTCCGCACATTTAAAAGCGACCATGATGAAGGTCTCCGACCCGATCATTTTCGGGGCGATTGTCGAAACATATTTCAAAGACGTTTTTGAAAAATACAAGGATACTTTCGCTGAATTAGACATCAATCCAAATTACGGATTAGCAACGCTTTACGAAAAAATCGCCGGAACCTCGAAAGAAGCCGAAATTAAAGCGGACATTGAAAAGACAATCGAAAACGGACCAAAAATTGCGATGGTAAATTCGGACAAGGGAATTACCAATTTCCACGTTTCTTCGGATGTGATTGTGGATGCTTCAATGGCGGCGCTGGTTCGCGGCGGCGGAAAAATGTGGAATAAAGACGGAAAAGAAGAAGACGCCGTTTGCATAATTCCCGATAGAACCTACGCCGGTTTCTACGATGCGATTATTCAGGATATGAAGCAAAACGGAGCAATTGACCCGAAAACTTTCGGTTCCGTTCCGAATGTCGGTTTGATGGCGCAAAAAGCTGAAGAATACGGTTCTCACGACAAGACATTCCAGATTTCAGGAGAAGGAACGGTGAAAGTCGAAGGCGAAAATGGAACTGTTTTTTTCGAGCAAAATGTTCAGAACGGCGATATTTTCAGAATGTGCCAAACCAAAGATGCTGCAATCCAGGATTGGGTGAAATTGGCTGTCAACCGTGCGAAACTTTCCGACACGCCTGCCATTTTCTGGCTCGACAAAAACAGATCGCATGACAGAGAAATCATCAAAAAAGTAGAAAAATATTTAGAAAATTATGATTTAACCAATCTTGACATCAGAATTATGGATGTCAAAGACGCAATGCTCGAAACTTTGAAGCGTGCCAGAGAAGGCAAAGACACAATTTCAGTTTCCGGAAATGTTTTGAGAGATTATCTGACAGATATGTTCCCGATTTTGGAGCTTGGAACTTCTGCAAAAATGCTTTCCATCGTTCCATTAATGAACGGCGGCGGTTTGTTTGAAACCGGAGCCGGAGGAAGCGCGCCGAAACACATCGAGCAGTTTTTGCACGAAGGATATTTGCGCTGGGATTCTCTTGGCGAATTTTTAGCATTACAGGCAAGTTTCGAGCATTTGGCTCAAACTCAAGACAATAAGAAAGCACAAATTTTGGCGGATGCTTTGGATGAAGCGAATGCGAAATTTTTAGCAACCGACAAGTCTCCGGCAAGAAAAGTCGGGCAAATTGATAACCGCGGTTCTCATTTCTATTTGGCAATGTATTGGGCGGAAAGTTTGGCAAATCAAACATCAAACTCTGAAATTGCTGCAAAATTTGCGCCGATTGCCAAAGCATTGCAGGACAACGAAGCAAAAATTAATGAAGAATTGATTGGAGCACAGGGAAAATCACAAGACGTTGGCGGTTATTATCATCCAAGTTCTGAAAAGGCTTACGCGGCGATGAGACCTTCCGCTACGCTGAATGAGATTGTGGACGGAATTTAAGACTTTAAATTCAAAATTAATAAAAACTCCTGAACTTCCAGGAGTTTTTATTAAAAGAGATTCAAAGTTCAAGGTTCAAAGTTCAAAGTCGAAATAAGACCTTGAACTTTGAATCTGAAAAATCACAACTTATCAATTTTTGCCGCCAATTCGAAATCTCGTCCGGTCAAACCGCCGGCGTCGTGGGAAGTGATGGCGATTTCGGCATAGCCGTAGCCGAAGAAAATGTCCGGGTGATGATCGGCTTCTTCGGCAAGCGCGCCGATTTGGTTGACAAACGCGAGCGCCTCCGTGAAATTCTCGAATTCGTATTCTTTGTTTATAAAATCGTCCTGCACTTCCCAGCCTTCTTCCAATTCGGCGAGCTTCGCGGCGATTTCCTCTTCGTTTAATTTTTGAATGTCCATTTTTCGTTATCCCTTATTCGTTTATAATCAATTTGATTTAAAGTATAGCGATTCGCCAAAGTTTTATTCAAAAGTTGATGAAAATAATTGTTTGCCTGGCATTTTTGATTTTGTTTTCAGCGGGTTGTGCGAACGGCGATTCGGACACGCCGACCAACGCTTTTCGCAAATACGCCGAAGCCGCAAGCAAAAAAGACGCCGCCTCTATGAGAGAAAACGCATCGCGCGGCTCGCAGAAATTGATTGACGAAACGATTAAAAATCAAATCGGCAAATGGAGCGCGCCGGAAACGCGGAATGAAAAAATTGAAGGCGAAAACGCCACGCTCGAATATAAAAATGCGGCGACCGGAGCCTGGGATACAATTTATTTTGTCCGCGAAAACGGACGCTGGAAGCTCGCGCTTGACAAATCTATGGAGGAGATTTTGAAAGAAACCAAACAGCCGAAATAAGAAATCTATGAGGCATTTAGTAATATCAATCGTTTTCCTTTTTCTGCTTTCTTCTGCGATTTTCGCGCAGGAGAAAACAATTTCAACTTCGCCTTGCGTGAATCTAACGGCAACTCCGTCTGTTCTTTCATTTGGCGAAGTTGTGGTTATTACTGCTTCTTTGCCAAATGATTCGACTGCTGCGTACCGCTGGGAAATCAAAGGCGGTGAAATAATAAAAGGTCAAGATACGAATACCCTTAAAATACGCGCGCCTTCTCCCGGCGTTCTAACGGCAACCGTCGAAGCCAGAAATGGCGAAACGCTCTGCGCTAATTCAATTTCTTTAGATGTTATTGGTTGCGGACTTCCGAGGGAAGTTGACCGTTACGGAAAGCTGCCTTTAGCGGCGGAAAAAGCGAGATTAGATAATGTTGCCTTTGCGTTTGCACAAGATGCTGCGAATAGCCGAATTTTGATTATGGCTGAATTTGGTGCGAATGTAAGCGAATCGAATGCCGCTGCTCGTTTAGTAAGAGCAAAGAAATATCTAATCGGACAACGTAAAATTGATTCGAGTAAAATAGTTCTCTTTCTTTCCGAAGATAATTATTCCGACACCGTTGATAATTCGACTGTAATTTATATTATGCCGGAAGATGCGCCATTTCCGCCGGATAATTATAAATTGATCACAGACGATAAAATTTCGGAATTTACAAAAAAAGTTTCTCCGCCAGAGCGTAAAAAAAACTAAAGGTGTTTTAAATCAAACCATTTATTAACCTAATTGCACTTCTCGCTCGCGCAAATATTTAATTCTGTCTCGTATCTCGGCGGCTTTTTCAAACTGCATATTTTTCGCAGATTGACGCATTTCCATTTCCAACTCGGCGATGGTTTGTTTGATTTTGCCTCGCGAATATTCTTCCATTGCGTCGAGTTCGAGCGGGACTTTGAAATAATCGGCTTCGTAGGCTGTGACTAGGGTGGTTTCGATTGATTTGATGATTGTCGTCGGCGTGATTCCGTGTTCGGCGTTGTATGCTTCCTGAACGGCGCGGCGGCGCTCGGTTTCGCCGATGGCGCGTTTCATCGAATCGGTGATTTTGTCGGCGTACAAAATCGCTTTGCCTTCAGCGTTACGCGCAGCGCGTCCCATAGTTTGAATCAAAGAGCGGTCTGAGCGCAGAAAACCTTCTTTATCGGCGTCGAGAATCGCCACGAGCGACACTTCCGGCAAATCCAAGCCTTCGCGCAAAAGATTGATTCCGACGAGCACGTCAAACTCGCCGCGCCGCAGGTTTCGCAAAATCTTGATTCGTTCGAGCGTGTCAATATCCGAGTGCAAATATTGGACGCGAACACCGACTTCGGTAAAATATTCAGACAAATCTTCCGCCATTTTCTTGGTCAAAGTTGTGACCAAAACGCGCTCGTTGCGCTCGGCTCGCACGCGGCATTCTTCCAACAAATCGTCAATCTGACCTTTGACCGGACGCACTTCGACAACGGGATCGAGCAATCCGGTCGGGCGAATAATCTGTTCGACCACTTCGCCGCCCGATTTCGTTAATTCATAAGGTCCGGGCGTTGCGGAAACGTAAATCGTTTGATTTATGCGCGATTCAAATTCCTCGAAATTAAGCGGACGATTATCCATCGCCGACGGCAGACGAAAACCATAATTGACCAAAGTCGATTTTCTCGAACGGTCGCCTTTGTACATCGCGCCGAGCTGCGGCACGGTCTGGTGCGATTCGTCAATCACGAGCAGGGAATCGCTCGGTAAATAATCAAGCAGCGTCGGCGGCGGCTCGCCCGGTCTTTTGCCCGTCAAATGGCGCGAATAATTTTCGATTCCGCGGCAAAAACCCATTTCCTTGATCATTTCCAGATCGTACATCGTCCGTTGATGGAGCCTTTGCGCTTCGACGATTTTGCCTTCTTTGATTAATTCGGCTTCCCACCATTCAAGCTCGTCTTTGATTGTTTTAACGGCGCGTTTGATTGTCGGTTTCGACATCACAAAGTGCGTTTTCGGATAAATCGGCAAACGAGTTTCGTGTCTGAATTTGACTTCACCGAGCAGCGGATCAATCGTCGAAATCTGATCAATTTCATCGCCCCAGAATTCGATTCTGTAAGCGTTTTCCTGATAACTCGGATAAACCTCGACCGTATCGCCGCGCACGCGAAACGTTCCGCGATAAAATTCGATGTCCGAGCGCTCATACTGCAAATCAACCAAGCCTTTGATAAATTCTTCGCGCTTTATCTGTTGACCGGGTGAGATAAACATAATCATTCCGTAATACGCATCTGGGTCGCCGAGACCGTAAATGCACGACACGGAAGCGACGATAATTACATCGCGGCGTTCAAACAGAGCGCGCGTCGCGCTCAAACGAAGCCGGTCAATTTCGTCGTTAATCGTCGCTTCTTTTTCGATGTAAGTGTCCGACGCCGGAACGTAAGCCTCCGGCTGGTAATAATCGTAATAAGAAACAAAATACTCGACCGAGTTTTCGGGGAAAAAGTTTTTAAATTCCTGATAAAGCTGCGCGGCAAGAGTTTTGTTATGAGCCAAAACCAGAGTAGGGCGCTGGACGCGGTCTATCACATTGGCAATCGAAAACGTTTTTCCGCTGCCGGTGATTCCCAATAAAACCTGATCTTTTGTGCCGTCGTTCAAGGCGTTGACAATCTGTTCGATTGCCTGCGGCTGGTCGCCTTTCGGCTGATTTTCAGAAATGAGACGAAATTGCATTCTTTGATTTTAAGCTAACGATGCAATTTCTCAAAAGGAGACAAAATGAAGAAGGCGGTATCTTGTTTCCGCTTTTTTATTTTCGGTTTCTTCCTTTTACCGAAACAGCGAGTTTTTGCAAACGCGCGGATAGCCGCCGACAGTCAAAGCGGCGTGGACGTTGCCGTCGGCAACTAAACGGTCGAACGCCATTTCATCGATTTGTAAAAACTGCGCAGCTTCGCCCGGCGTGAGCGTTTGAACCTCGCATCTGCAAACGGGACAAACCGCCCGAAAAATTGTCGGCGTAATCATCGTTTGACGGTAAATTTTGGTAATCGTTAATTTGAGCTTGCGCTTCATTAGATTTTCGGCTGTAAATTTAAAATCCGAACGCGGCTTCCGAATCTCGCAATCCAAAAGCGATGTCTTGATGCATACAGACTCACCTTAGGCGCGGTAAAAGTAACGAAATTTTGACGAAATTTTGACGAAATTTCATGAGATATGGCTTTTCATCATAATTGATGTTTCTTTCTACTCGTGAAAAGCAATTATTTTTCAGTCCGGATTATCAGAACATTACCCTCTTCGGTAAATCATTTGCGCAAATTTGATTTTAAGCTAAAATCTCGGAGCTTTATTTTCGAGGAATTTGGAATGAATTATATTAAATTATCTTTAGTTTTTTCGGCTGCGATTTTGTTCGCCGCTTGTTCCAGCGCAAATGTTTCGCAAAATACGACAAGCGCGCCGACAAATCAGGCGGCAAACAATCAAACCGCCGCGCCTGTTTTGACTCCCGCCGACGAATTAGCCGCGACGCACGAGCTTTATTTAAAACGCTGCATCAATTGTCACAAAGAAACCGGCGAAGGCGGATTAAAAGAAATTGAGGGCGAGAAAATCAAAGTCCCGAATTTTAAAGACCCGCGCGTCGCAGCCGAACCTGATTCCGAATATATCGAACACATCGAAAAAGGCGGCGACGGAATGCCCGCTTTCAAAGGCAAAATAACAGACGATGAGATCAAGAATTTAGTCCGGTTTATTCGGCGCGATTTTCAAGGCAAATCTAATTGAGAAGAGGAGTAGAGGAGAAAGGGAGAAGAGGAATAAACTAATTGACTTTTCTATCTTCGTCCTGTTGGTAAAGTCCACGAATCTGAGTTTTTTATCATTGTAACTAAGATTGAAATTATTTCGTCGTAGATTTTAAATAAAACTCTGCCAACTTCCGGCTCCATATATTGACACCGAACGGCGAACTATAACCACGTTTGAGTTTCCGCCGCTTCGGCTTCGCAATCATTTAATTTGCTGATAAAAGCAGCTTGATAGCGGCGTTTCCGCCAAGCCTCGGCGATATTTGCGCAAACCGAACGAGATGAGCGGCGTACTTGGTCGGTGAGTGAATAAGTTTCTTCTTTTGGAAAGTCTTTTGAAAGTTCAAAAATTTGCATTGACGCGTCAAAGGCTTTCCGGTAAACATCCAAATCTTGATGTCTTATAATTTTGACGCTCATCCTGATTTATTCCTCTTCTCCTCTTCTCCTTTTCTCCTCATCTCAAATCGGGTAAAGAATTGTGATAGAGGCGCGGTTGCGGGCTTCTTCAAGAAAGCGGTTGATTTCGGTTTCGATCCTTGTTTCGGTGATTTGTTGATTGATTGTGTTGCGAACCGCATCAAGCTGCGGCGGGACGACGCCGGGATTGCGGCGGCGAAAATCAGGCACGTAAGTTTCGCGGTAATATTGTTCTTCGTCGGCGGGAGTGACGACGATAAACGAGCGAAAACGAAAATCGAGATATTTTTCAACCGCCAGACGCTGTTCGATGATTCGGCGAAAATTCGGGTCTTCGATTGATTTAAAACCGACGCGCCTGAGTCGTGCTTCAAAAACCGACGCCGCCGGAAATTGCTTGACGAACCGCTGAATTTCCGCCGTCACCTCGGCATCGCTCGGCGTGACGGTCGGCAATCGTTCGGCTTCGAGCGCGATCAATCGCTGTTCGGTCAGAGTTTGCAGCGCGGCTTCCAAATCTTCTTTGCGCGGCTCGTTGATCGGTGTGTCGGGCTGCAAGGCGAGCTGCCAGAGCAAATCCGAATAAGTTATCAACTCGCTTTCCACGCCGTCGCCCACTGTCGCCACGGTTTTATCAACCACCGTCTGCGTCCGCGCCGGAACAATCGCCGCTGTAAAAACGGCAAACAGAAAAAATAATTTAAACAGATTTTTCTCTCGTTTCATTCTCGAAACTCCGTAAGCTCAATTTTGACTTTCTTTTCACCTGCGCGTCAAACAAAAAATTGTTTTCTCAAATTGAAACAAGATGCTACAATTCTTTTGTCAACCTGACCGACTTCCAGATTCGGTCGCCGCAATCTAGCTTCTCTCAAAATGAATTCAGAAATCGTTACCACCAATCCGGCGGCAAAAGCCGTTATTTCAGGCGCAGCGCCGCGCGCCGCCAGATTAGCAACGGCTAAGGGAAATCTGCCGCTCCCGCTCGTTGATTTTCTCGAAGTCTTAGCTTTTCTTTCAACCGACCAGGATGCCGAAATCGCCGAATCCGCGCGCGAGACTTTTCGTTCTCAGCCGACCGGAAATTTATTGAGCGTCGTTTCGACCGAAGGAATCGCCGAGAAAGTTTTGTCGCTGGTCGCTGAAACCGATTCGTTCGACCGTAAAATCTACGAATCCGTCGTTTCAAATCTCAAAACGCCCGACGAATCAATCTTAAAGCTCGCCCGAAAAACGAGCGATCCGGGCTTGCTCGAATTGGTTACGGTCAACCAGCAGCGATTAATTCGCACGCCGGAAATTCTCGACGCCGTTTTCTCAAATCCGGCAGCTACGACCGATGCCGTGCGGCGCGTGCAGGAAACGCGGAAGGAATTTTTTGAAAAACAGCGCGGCGCAAAACAAATCGCAGCCGAATTGCGCGCCAAAGGCAACGATGCCGCCGCCGAATTTATCGAGCAAGCCGAATTTGCCGTCGGTTTAAACGAAGCCGAAACCGAGCCGGACAACGGCGGATTTACGTTTGAAGACATGCTCGCCATCGCCGAGCATATCGAAGTGCCGGATTCCGAAGTCGAAGATTCGTGGCTCGCTTTCGAGCTGATCGAAGAGCTTTACGAGGAAACCGAAGAACACCGCCGCGCCATCGCTGAAAAGATCATCAGTCAAACGCTGCTCGAAGGCGACGCCGCGCCCGACCGAGTCGCGCTGATTCGCCGCATTTTGATGATGCCGATCAAAGACCGCGTCAAATTGGCGATGAAAGGCGACCGCGAAGCTCGCGTCGTTCTGATCCGCGACCCGAATCGAATCGTGGCTCAAGCCGTATTGTCAAACCCCCGGATTACCGAGAATGAAGTCGAAAAAATCGCTGCGATGCGAACGGTTCCGGGCGACGTTTTGCGGCAAATCGAAGCGAATCGCACTTGGTGTCGAAATTACGTGATTATTCACCACCTCGTCCGCAATCCGCGCACGCCGCTGCCGACAGTTTTGCATCTCCTGCCGCGCATTTTAGCCAAAGATTTGCAGGGAATCAGCAATAATCGCAATGTTTCCGAAGCCGTCCGCAAACAGGCTTTCCGGTTGCTATCAGCACGCCGTTAAAAGCCCGAATTACAAAAAATCCTTGACCTTGCCCGTTTTAAGAAAAGTTCCGATTAAATCGGTCACGGTGTGGCTCGCCGCGCCGAGCCAGAGACCGAGAAATATCGCTGCGAGCGCGTAATCGCCGACATTCAACCGCGTCCAAACGCCAGCCGTTTCCCACAGCTCTCGAATTTGATCGAGCGAAGCCGGCGCGGCGTTTCTGATCATTGCGGCGATGTAAAAAAAGATTGCGCCGAACAAAGTAACCGCGCCGCAAAAATAAACGACTCGAAACAGCGTCCCGAAAACAAGCCCGTGCGACCAGCGCGAGCGATGTGCGAAGACGACTTTGTAGGGAAACCAGAGAAATCGAAAAATTCCCCAGCGCGTGTATTGAACGGATTGCGTGTCCAAATCGGGACCGAACATCAAACCGCCGAAAAGAAATGCTCCCGCCGCAAACGCCGCGAGCGAAGCATTGTCAGTCAAACGCCAAACGAGCAGAAACGTCGGCGGCGCGAGCAGAAATGTAATTGCATCGTGTGTTTTTCCTGATGGCATAAATTTAGCGCACGCCCCATTCCCAAATTCCGAACAGAACTTTTTTATCAACCGCGCAGCCGGATTGCTTGAGCGCGAGAATCGCCTGTGAGCGATGATGCGCCTCGTGTGAAATTAAATAACCCAAAAAAGCCATTGCGTGCGGCTTAAAACCTTTAATTTTGCCGTCTTTTTCAAGAGATGTGTGAAGCATTTGTCCGATTGCTTGAGCGGAATTTGCGAGCGCGTTTTTGAGCAGCTCTTTATCGCCCGCATTTTCTTTTTCGATTTTAATTTGATTTTCCAGCAATTCAGGCGCGGCTTGTTTGAGCCACATCAAACGAACGTTTTGAATATGCGCGAACTGTTCGCCCGCGTTTCGTCCCTTTGAAGCGAGCGCGGCGCTCAGATTTTCAGGCGTAATTGCTTCGAGCAAATAAAGATTGACGCGATTGTTGATTTGCCAGGTTTCGAGAATTTGATTTGACTGCATTTGTTTTTGCCCGAAAAACGGGCGCGTCGGATTGTAGCAAATAATTTTAAAACGCCAAACGCAAATTGCATTTTCAAACCGGAACATTTGGCGTTTTGCCAAGCCTGAAATGCTTTGAAAGCCGGATTTTGTTAAACTTTTCACGTTGGCATTTGTCTTGCATTCCGAACTAAAGATGTCTTCTTTCTGGCAGAAATTAAAAACAACCCTCGAAATGATTAAGTTCGAGCATACTTTGTTCGCGCTCCCATTCGCCTTTTTGGGCGCGGTTTTGGCGGCGAACGGTTTGCCGTCGTTCCGGCAAATTTTCTGGATCACAATTGCGATGGTCGGCGCGCGTTCGGCGGCGATGTCTTTTAACCGCATCGCTGACAGAAAAATTGACGCCGCCAACCCGCGCACCGCAAACCGCGAATTGCCCGCCGGAAAGCTTTCCGTCAATTTCGCCTGGGCGTTTATGCTCGCCGCGTGCGCTTTGTTTTTTCTGGCTTCGGCGATGCTCAATCAATTGACTTTGATTTTGTCGCCCGTCGCGCTTTTCAGCATTTTGTTTTATTCCTACGCCAAACGTTTTACGGCGCTCGCGCATTTGATTTTAGGCTGGTCGCTGGCAATCGCGCCGACTGCCGCCTGGATTGCCGTGCGCGGAGCGATTGATTCGCCCGTGCCCGTTTTGCTTTCGCTCATCGTAATGATGTGGACAGCCGGATTTGACGTGATTTACGCCTGTCAGGATTTTGAATTCGACCGCAAAAACGGGCTTCATTCGATTCCGGCAAAGCTCGGCATCGCGGGCGCGCTGATGGTGGCGCGAATTTTTCATTTTCAGGCGTTTTTAGTTTTGATTTTGCTTTATTCGTTTACCGAACTCGGCTGGCTCGCATTGCTCGGCGTTGTTTTGACCGGCGCACTTTTGATTTATCAGCATTTGCTCGTCCGCCCGAATGATTTGAGCCGGTTAAATGCGGCATTTTTTACGACTAACGCTTTTGTCAGCGTAATTTTATTTCTAACTTTCGGCGGAGCGGTTTTAATGTCAAAATTGAACTGAGGTAAAAAGATGATTCCGAATGCAACGGCAAAACGTGGTTCAAAATTATACGTCGGCTCGCTTGTTTATCCGATTGAGGTTAATTTTCCCTTGCTCAAACGAATGAGTTTGGATGATTTTTACGATTTCTGCGAAGAAAATCAGGATTTGCGAATTGAACGGACAAAAGAAGGAAACGTAATCATTATGCCGCCTGCTTATTCGGAAACCGGACGCAAAAATTTTAATCTTGCCGTTGACTTTGGCATTTGGGCGCGACAAAACAAAACGGGAATCGGTTTCGATTCTTCGACAGGTTTTACTTTGCCGAACGGCGCGACTCGTTCGCCTGATGTTTCATGGATTCGTCTGGAACGCTGGGATGCTCTGCCAAAGGAAAAACGTAAGAAGTTTGCCAAAATTGCGCCGGATTTTGTGATTGAATTGCGCTCGGAAACGGACAGGCTCAAGGATTTGCAAAAGAAAATGCGCGAATACATCGAAAACGGAGTGCAGCTCGGCTGGCTGATTGACCCGCAAAATAAACGAGTGCACATTTATCGCCCGAAGACGGAAACGAAAGTTTTGGAAAACCCGAAAGAAGTTTCCGGCGAGCCTTTACTCAAAGGCTTTGTGCTGAATTTGCAGGAAATTTGGGATTGAAAGGAAAGCAGAAATGAGTTTAGTAACAATTCAGACGAATTCGCCAAAAAATGTTTCTGTCATTGAAATGGAAACGACTCTTAAATTCGATTTCGGCTCGGTTTTGAAAAGGATGAGCGATGAGGAATTTTTGGAGTTTTCCAGACGCAACGAAGGCTGGCGCGTTGAAATGAACAAAGACGGAGATTTGGAAATTATGCCGGGAACGGGCGGAAAAACGGGCAGAAGAAATAATCGAATTTCACGGCGGTTTGATGAATGGGCTGAAGAAGATGGGACGGGCGTTACTTTTAATTCGGAAACGGTTTTTAATTTAAAAAACGGCGCGAAGCGAATGCCTGATGCATCGTGGCTGAGTAATGAAAAATGGAATAGCTTGAGCGAAACGGAACAGGAAAAGCCGATTCCATTTGCGCCCGATTTTGCGCTTGAGTTACGCTCGCCATCGGATTCGATTAAGAAACTGCAGGCGAAAATGCGTGAGTATATCGAAAACGGCGTACAAATCGGTTGGTTGATAGATCCAAACACAAAGAGAGTTTATATTTATCGTCCGAACGCTCAAACGGAAGTTCTGGAAAACCCGAAAGCAGTTTCGGGCGAGCCTTTGCTCAAAGGCTTTGTGCTTAATTTGCAGGAAATTTGGGATTAGGAGGAAATATGAAGTCAAAAATCTTATTGTTCTTATTTTGTTTTTTGTCTCTAACTTTGAATAACTTTGCACAGGAAAACCAATTTCCGAATGAAATAGAAGGCTATCAATTTTTTAAAGATGGAAGGCTGCGAGGCTTGAAACTGTTAGTTTCAACTAAAAATGACGTAAAAGCTGTTATGGGTGAAAATTGCCAGAACGGCTGTGACTATGACCAAGATTGGGAAATCAATTTTAGTTACGTCGGCAGTAATTGGTACAAAAAAATTACTGAAAATGGCGTTGAGCGAATTTATAAGCCTAAACCTGAGCTTATTGGGACATTACAGAGCGTTTCTTTTCGCCCGAAAAGGCAAATTTTGTTGTCAGAATCCATTGTCTTTCCAAAAGAATTTGAATGCCTTAACGGAGAAACAACGAGCGGCAAAATTAAATACAATTCTCGCATTTGTATGGATAAAGAAAGACTCATCTACAATATTTCCAATCAATCAACGGCTGACGGAAAAGTGTTCAGAGGACAATTAATGTCTGTTAGTTATATTTCTCCTAAAAAAGATGACGACGGAATTTTTGCTTTAATTGAAAAATAAGATTTATGCAATTTTCACACGATAAAAATTAAATTTTATTGCCCAAAAAGTTGACGCGGCGAGCGGCTTTCGTGTTCCGAAGGCGTGGCGCTTTATAAGCTCAAGAATTTGAACCCGCTTGGAAAACAAGCATTGTATAAATTTAGATTTGAGGAATAGTTATGCAAGTTACGGTTGAACAAATAGAAAATGAGGTCAAGCAGCTTTCGGCGGAAGATTTGCGGAAAGTCCGTGAATTGGTTGATTCACTTTTAGAAAAAGAGGCGGCAAAGCCAAAGATGACCGAAGAAGAATTTGCAAAATATCTTTATGAAAAAGGAATTATCGGCGAGCCGCCGCCGCCGATAACTGATTTTTCGCGATATGAAAATTACGAGCGCGTAAAAGTTGAAGGAGAACCGATTTCGGAAACAATTATTCGGGAGCGCAGATAAATGGCGGCTTTCTTTTGCGATTCAAGCGCGATTGTCAAACGCTATATTGCCGAAACAGGTTCCGCTTGGATGGCGGCGACGACCCATCCGAAAAACAATCGTACTTATGTCGTTCGCATAGCTTTTGTCGAAGTAATTTCGGCTATTACGCGTCGCGAAAAAGGCAAACAGATTTCAACAATTGACGCGGATAAAGCTCGCTCGCAGTTTGAACAGGATTATTTAAACGAATTTCAGAAAGTGGAAATTACTGAAGTTTTAATAAATGAAGCGGCAAATCTGGCAAAGAAATATGCTTTACGCGGTTATGACGCGATTCAACTCGCGGCGGCTTTGACAACCGACAGGGAAAGGCTTGCGGTTGGTTTGTCGTCTCTAACTTTGCTTTCCGCCGACACAGATTTGAATGCGGCGGCTGTCAGCGAAGGTTTGACGGTTGATAATCCAAATAATCATTAAGAGATTTTGGATTGTTTATGAATCGAGCAAAAATAGATTTATGCAATTTTTACACGATACAAAATTAAATTTTATTGCCCAAAAAGTTGAGCGCGGCGAGGGGCGATGAAAGTCAAAGAACTTATCAAATTGATTGAAAAAGAGGGTTGATATTTAGCCAGAGTAAAAGGAAGTCACCGACAATTTCATCACCCAACAAAAAACGGAACTGTAACAATCGCGGGAAAAGAAAGCGTTGATGTTCCAATCGGAACTTTGAACAGCGTTTTGAAACAAGCGGGTTTGAAAAAATAACGAGGTAAAGATATGCGTTATATGGTTGTGATTGAAGAAGGGGAAAACAGTTTCGGCGCGTATGTGCCGGATTTGCCAGGTTGCGTCGCGGTTGGCGAAACGGAAGAAGAAGTAAAGCAATTGATTCAGGAAGCAATCGAATTTCATCTTGAAGATTTGCAGGAATCGGGCGCGGAAATTCCAAAACCTTTGTCGAAAAGCGAATATATTGAAGTTTTAGCTGCGTGATTTGGAGTAGTTTATGAAATCAGCAAATTTTTCCATCTCTTTTACTTTTCTTTTGGCTTTTGCCGTTTGCATTTCGGCGCAAAGCATTCAGTTTCCGAATGAATTAAAAGGTTATGAGTTTTTCGGAAAAGGAAAACTCAAAAAAATAAAACTCGGTGTTTCAACCAAAAAAGATGTTAAAAGGATTTTTGGAAAACACTGTGAGAAAGACTGTGATTATGATGAAAACTTTAAGATAAAATTTGAATACTTGGCGGCGCTGGATGATTGTATGACTACACAAGACATTCGTGACAGATTTATGTGTCCGCAAAGTGATCTTGTTGGCACACTATCTTCAATCACACTTGAACCAAAACAACATCAAATTTTAAAAGACCTTCCAACATCAAAATTCAATATGTTTTCGGGAGGCGGCTCAATAGAAAAGGGTAGTGGGGTTAGCAGCTCTTACACATCATTCACCGATAAATATGGTCTTAGATATTCTATAAACAACAAATTATCTGAAAAGGGTGTTCTTTATTCTCAATATCCTCCGTTTGCTCAGGGAAAGTTACATTCAATAAAATACATTTTTACTGATGACTTCATACGCAAAGTTTTTACGGTTGAGTATATGACTAGAAAGAAAGAACTTAATAAATAGATTTATGCAATTTTCATTTGATACAAAATTAAATTTTATTGCCCAAAAAGTTGAGCGCGGCGAGCGGCTTTCGTGCTCCGAAGGCGTGGCGCTTTATAAAACCGATGATTTAAACGCGCTCGGCAAATTGGCTGATTTCGTGCGGCGCAAAAAGCACGGGCGCACGACTTATTTCAACGTCAATCGCCATTTTAATCACACGAATATCTGCGTTGCGGACTGCAAGTTTTGCGGTTTTTACAAACGTGCCAGACAGGAAGGCGCGTACACGCATTCGATTGACGAAGGCATCGAGATTGCCCGAAACGCGGTGAATGAAGGCGCAACCGAATTGCACATTGTCGGCGGTTTAAACACGAAGCTGCCTTTTTCTTATTACATCGATTTGTTTCGCGCTTTGAAACGCGAATTTCCGCAACTACATTTAAAAGCCCTGACAATGGTCGAATTAGACTTTTTCGCCCGCTTTTACAAAATGTCGGACGAAGAAGTGATTGAAAAGCTGAAAGCAGCGGGAATGGATTCGTGTCCGGGCGGCGGCGCGGAGATTTTCGCCGAACCGACTCGCTCGCGCATCTGCGACCACAAATGCGACGGCGCGCGATGGCTCGAATTAGCCGGGAAAGTTCATAAAGCGGGATTGAAAACCAACGCGACGATGCTTTACGGTCACATCGAATCAATCGAAGATCGCGTTGATCATTTCATCAAACTGCGCGAACAGCAGGACGAAACCGGCGGTTTTCAATGTTTTATTCCGCTCGCGTTTTATCCGCCGGGAACCGCGCTTTCCAGTTTGCCGGGACCGAGCGGAGTTGATTCGTTGAAAACAATCGCGGTTTCGCGCCTTATGCTCGATAATTTCGATCACGTCAAAGCTTATTGGGTAATGCTCGGCAAAAATCTGGCGCAGACTGCTTTGCATTTCGGCGCGAACGATTTGGACGGAACCATTACAGATGGCGGCGAATTGACTCACAGTTATTCAAACGAAGGCGAAGTCAAAATGTCGCGTCAGGAGTTAATCGAATTAATCGAAAACGCCGGTTTTGAAGCGGTCGAGCGCGACACGGTGTATAATCGAGTCGAACGCCAGGCGGCATAAAATTGGAGAATTTATGACTTCCGTTTTACAGGATTTGCTCAAATTGGATGTGATTCAACATTCGGAAATCGTCGTCAAACTGCGCCCTGACGAACCGATGGACGACGACGAGTTTTTTGATTTCTGTCAAAAATTCGATAATGAGCGAATCGAACAAACCGCCGACGGAGAAATTATTATTATGCCGCCCACCGGATTTGAAACCAGCAACAGAAACGCAGAAATAGTAACGCAATTACGAATTTGGGCGAAAAAGGACGGGAGCGGATTAGTTACCGAATCAAATGGCGAGTATGTTTTGCCGAACGGCGCGAAGCGAGCGCCGGATGCGGCTTGGATTTTGAAAAGCAGAGTCGAAAAAATATCTAAAAAGCGACGTGAGAAATTTTTGCCGCTTTGCCCCGATTTTGTCGTTGAGTTGATGTCGCCTTCGGATCGTTTAAAAGATGTGCAGGAAAAAATGCGCGAATATGTCGAAAACGGCGCGGGACTCGGTTGGCTGATCAATCCTAAGGAAAAGGAAGTTCACGTTTATCGCCCAAATGCTGAAATTGAGATTTTGAAAAATCCGCAAACTGTTTCCGGCGAAAATATGCTTCCCGGCTTCGAGCTGGATTTAACCGAAATCTGGTAAAGAAGCGTGGCGAAAAAGCGAAGCAATTTTCAAAACAAATCCGAGCTTCTCGCCGTTCGCAGCTTGCTCGGCGCAATCGGCGCTTTGCCGCTTGAAACTTCGATGCGTTTCGGCAAATCGCTCGGCAGATTCCTCGGTTCTCGTTTTCCTAAATTACAAAAAACCGCGCGGCGAAATCTGGACATAGCTTTTCCCGAAATGTCTGCCAAAGAAAAGGACAAAATCGTTCTCGGCACGTTTGAATCTATCGGCAGACATCTCGGTTTTGTTTCGCATTTCCGCAGATTTAAGCTCGAAGACGTTCGCAATGTCGTCGAAGTCGTCGGTAAAGAACATTTCGACAACGCTCATGCGACAGGGCGCGGAGTTTTGTTTTTTACGGGACATTTCGGAAGCTGGGAAGTTTTTAATTTGCTCCCGCCCGCGTTTGGTTTCGGGATGAATATTCTCGTTCGGCGCATTGATAATCCGCTGCTCGAAAAATATGTTGATGCGTTTCGCACGAAATTTGGGAGCGTCACTTTGGACAAAACCCGTTCGGCGCGGCAGATGTTTCGCGTTTTGGAAAACGGCGAGCTTTTGGGGATTCTGGCAGATTTAAACGCGCAGGAAAAAGAAGGCGTTTTTGTGGATTTTTTCGGCGTTCCGGCTTCGACGACCGTCAGCATTGCCAAGCTCGCTCTAAAGACAAATGCGGCTGTGCTTCCGGCTTTTGCCGTTTGGGAAGAATCGAAACAGAAATATGTGGTTTATCTCGAACCGCCCGTCGAATACAAACAAGGCGACGCTTCGGATGAGAATGTCCGCGAATTAACTCAGAAAATCACAAACGTCGTGGAAAAATACGTTCGCCTTTATCCCGAACAATGGCTCTGGATTCACAAGCGCTGGAATACCAGACCGCCCGGAGAAGGCGGACTTTATTAATTAAAGTTATGCAAATAAGGTTTTGAATATCGCTAACGTTTTTTTAGATTTATACGCTCTTCCGGTTTTATCTTGACTAATTTGTGTGTTATTATTCTGATTCTTCCAATCTTCACACTCTCGGATAGGAGAAACAACTTAAAAATGAATTCGATATTAAATGCTTTACCTCGTTTTAATTTGCGACTAAGTTTCGCCGCGTTTTTTCTTTTGCTCGTGTCGGCTGCCGTTTCGGTTTCGGCGCAAAATCTTGACCGCCTTCAGCGTTCTCGCGCTAAAGATATGCTGAAAGCCGTTAAAAATGAGATCAAAGAAAAATATTACGATCCCAACTACAAAGGAGTTAATCTCGACGAGCGATTTAAAACCGCCGAAGATAAGCTCGACCAAGCGACTTCTCTCGGACAAGCCTTTGGAATTATCGCCCAGGCGGTTCTCGATTTAAACGACTCTCATACGACTTTTTATCCTCCTTCGCGCCCGACTAAATACGATTACGGAGTTCGGATGCAAATGATCGGCGACAAATGTTTTGTCATTAACGTCAGACCGGGCAGCGACGCCGAAAAGAAAGGCTTGCAGCCGGGCGATCAGATTTTATCAATCGAAGGCTTTAAACCTACCCGCAAGGATATGTGGAAAATGATGTACTACTACAACACGCTCAGCCCGCGCCCGGGGATGAATTTGGTAGTGCAAAGTCCCTCGGCGAAAGAACCGCGCGAGCTGAGCTTCGCCTCAAAAGTCAAAACGGAAAAAACGATTCTCAATTTCGAGGATCTCGTTCGAGACTTTGAGCTTAGCTCCGACGACGTGGTTGAGCATCGTTTTGTTCAAGTCGGAAACACGATGATTTGGAAAATGCCAACATTCTCAACCGATCCGAGCATTATCACCAGCATTATGCAGGGAAAAATAAGCAGAGCCGGTAATCTGATTCTGGATTTACGCGGCAACGGCGGCGGTTATGTCGTGGCGCTTGAAGAATTGGCTGGCTATTTTGTCGAGAAAGACACCAAGATTGCAGACCTCAAGGGACGCAAAGAAATGAAGCCGCAAATGGCTAAATCGAAAGGAAAAGACGTTTACAAAGGAAATTTGATCGTCTTAATAGACAGCCAATCCGGTTCGGCTTCCGAGCTTTTCGCCCGCTTTGTTCAAATTCACCAACGCGGAGTCGTTATCGGCGACCAATCCGCCGGTGCGGTGATGCAGTCGCGCGGCGTACCGATGCAATTAGGAGCGGACAGCATAATTCCGTACGGTCTCAGCATCACCAATGCAGACGTGATTATGACTGACGGTAACAGTCTCGAACACATCGGCGTTACGCCGCAATTGGTTATGCTTCCGACCGGAGCCGATTTAGCTGCGCAGCGCGATGTTGTTTTAGCGACGGCGTTAGAGCTTTTCGGACAAAAAGTAGCGCCGGAACAAGCCGGAAAACTTTTCCCTTACAAATGGAAAGATAATTAAAATCAAGAAAAAAAGGCGGTTTTTAAAAACCGCCTTTTTTTATGCGATAAATCTTCGCTCGGCTCGGAAGCGATGAAGCAGCTCTTCAAGAAATCCTTCATAGGTAAAGGTTTGCAAATCGTATCCAGGCTTTAATTTATAAAGAATCGGCATCGCCACGCGCCAAGCCATCCATTTGCGCGAGAATTCTTTTAAATCTTCGCGCCGGCGCAGGAAATTTTCGACGACTTCAATTTCTTTTTCGGTAATCTGCGACAAATCAGCCGCAAAATGCGTCGGCGGAAATTGGCGTCTGTAAGCGGCATCGCTTGTGACGGAAGCCGCAAAGACTTGTTCAAAAGTCGGTGCTTCGGTCTGGCGCTCGCGGACGACGACCGTTCCGGCAAACAAATCGCCGATGCGCTGGTCGCGGCTGCTGACAAAAACCGAAATCAAACCGATTGAATAAAACGGCAGCGGCATCATATCGAAATTTCTGAGCAGATTCCTCGCCGCCGCTTCCCAAAACGTAATCGGTCGCCCGTCTTCGCGAATTACGCGCAGCTTTAAAAGGCGCTTGCCCGGCGTTTGCCCGTTCATCGCCCATTCAAAAATGGCGAAATAACCCGTAAAAATCAGAAATGCGACAATGATAAACACCGCAATAACCCATTTCGGCGCTTCTTCAAAATAACCGTCGAGACGCGAAATCCCGGCAAACGAGAAAAACACCCAAGCCATTAAAAGCAGCAAAATCACCTGCAAAAAATGATCGAGCGCGCACGCCAAAAAACGATTGCCGATTGACGCCAGAGCAAACGCAAGCGGCACGCGCTCAGGCGTTTCGATGACTAAAATTTCTTCGGTTTCGATCAGGGCGGACATTTTAATTCGATTTTACGCGCAAAAACTTTCGTTTTCCGACTTGTAGCAAAACGCCTGTTTCGCCGATTTCCACATCGGCATTTACATTTGAGGCTTTTTCGCCGTTGATTTTGACGCCGCCTTGTTCAATCAAACGACGCGCTTCCCCAACCGAAGCAACTAAACCTGTTTCGGCGAGCAGTTTCGGCAATTTCCAATTGCTTTCGACCAAGGCTTTTTCTTCAATTTCGTCTGGTATTTCTTTTTTGACGAAACGGCGATTAAATTCATTTTCAGCTTCGGCTGCGGCTTCCCCTGAATGGAAATCTTTGATAATCAGTTTCGCCAGATTGACTTTCAGATTGCGCGGATTTTCGCCCTCGGATTTCATTTGCTCGATTTCCGCAACAGAAGAAGCGGTCAAAAGCTCGTAATATTCCCACATCAATTCATCGGAAATGGACATAACTTTGCCGAACATTTCGTCGGGCGATTCGTTGATGCCGATGTAATTGCCCAGAGATTTCGACATTTTCTGCACGCCGTCCAAGCCTTTTAAAATCGGCATTATAATCGCAACTTGCGCTTCCTGATCGTATTCGCGCTGCAAATTGCGTCCCATTAAAATATTAAATTTCTGGTCTGTTCCGCCAAGCTCGACATCGGCTTCGAGCGCGACCGAATCGTACGCCATCACGAGCGGATACAAAACTTCGTGCAAGGCGAGCGGGCGATTTTCATTCAAACGCTTTTCAAAATCGTCGCGTTCGAGAATTTGCTTGACCGTGACGTGCGAAGCGAGACGGATAAAACCTTCCGAGCCGAGCGTGTCCATCCAGCGCGAGTTAAATTCGATCACAGTTTTTTCCGGGTCGAGCAATTTAAAAATCTGCGTTTTATACGTTTCGGCGTTCGCCTCGATCTCTTCGCGCGTCAGAGCCGGGCGCGTGGCGGATTTGCCCGACGGATCGCCGATCAATCCGGTAAAATCGCCGATTAAAAAAATCACGATGTGTCCCAGGTCTTGAAACTGCCGCAGTTTTCGGATGACGACGGTGTGCCCGAGATGAATGTCCGGTGCGGTCGGATCGGCGCCTAATTTTATTCGGAGCGGTTTTCCGGTTTTTTGCGATTTTTCGAGTTTTGTTTTTAAATCTTCTTCACGGATAATCTCCGCTGCGCCTTTGCGTAAAAACTCTAATTGTTCTTCAATAGTCATTTTCAAAATTATAAAATCAATTGTTATGGATAATTTACCGCAATCTTTCGATTCGACAAAAACTTTGACAAAAAACCTGTTAGAAAATACTGAAATCGCTTTTATCGGCTGCGGCGTGATGGCTGAATCAATTGTTGCCGGAATCCTCCGGCAATATCTCGTCAAACCCGGACAAATCGCCGCAAGTCATCCGCGCCCCGCGCGCCGCGAGGAATTGCGGGCAAAATATGGAATTAACGTTTTTGGCGAAAACGTCGATGCCGCGAAAGCCGTGCAAAAATCGAAAGAATCAATCGTTTGTCTATCGGTTAAACCCCAGCGAATCAAAACGATTTTAGACGAATTGGAAAACAACATTACGCCCGAACAATTGACAATTTCGATTGTCGCGGGCGCAAAAATCGAAACGATTGCAAGCAAATTAAAAACTCCGCTGGTTGTCAGAGTGATGCCGAATACGCCTTCGCAAATCGGCGCGGGAATGACTGCCTGGACTTGTACGGAAGCCGTTTCGGATGAACACAGAAAACAAGTTCGAGCGATTTTCGGCGCTCTCGGCAAAGAATTGTTTGTCGAAACCGAAAATATGATTGATATGGCAACCGCCCTTTCCGCTACGGGTCCGACTTATGTTTTTCTCGTGATGGAAGCGATGACGGATGCGGGCGTGCATCTCGGTTTTTCGCGCGAAATGGCTAAAGAATTGGTGCAGCAAACGATTCTGGGTTCGGTTTTGTTTGCAATGGAATCGCACAAACATCCGGCTGAGCTAAGAAATATGGTCACCTCGCCCGGCGGAACTAGCGCCGAAGCGATTTATCAAATGGAAAAAGGCAGCCTCCGCACCGTTTTATCAAAAGCGATTTACGCCGCATATCAACGCGCCGTTTCGCTTGGACAAAAGAAATAAATCAGGTGCGTTCGAGCGTAAATTGCCAAATCATTCTGTTTTGATTCGCGTCGAAAACGTATTCGCCGGAAATTACGCGCCAGAATCCGGTTAATTGCCAACGTCCGACACCGAGCTTGTTGAAAAGCGGAACGGCATTTCCGGTTCCGATTGCGGCGAGCAAGGCGCGATTCGGCGGACTCAAAGGCTGGTCGCCACGCCTGCCGTTTCCGGTATATAAAATCCGATTGCCGTTTTCCCCGGTAAATTTATCGGGATAACAGGGATTAATCAGCCCGAAATCGGTCAGCAGCGAAACGAGCTTTTCGTTTTTCTGATAAATTCCGCACCGTGTGCGGTGAAATTTAAAAACCTCCGTCCACGTATAAACTTCTCCGATTTGGTAATCAAATTCTTTTGCCATCAACCCTTAACAAAAACAAATTTCCAAAGACGCTCTAAAGAATAAAAAAGGCAATCCATAATTGGATTGCCTTTTTTATTCTTTTTCAAAAGCGCGGCTTTATGGTTCGGCGATGAAGTTTAAATTAGATATATCGCCCGAAACATTGACGGTTTGTGGTTGGAATCCATATCGTTTTGAAATGATTTCAACCGTCACGGTTTGACCAGCTTGAACGTCTGTAAAGCGATAGTAACCGAAAGCGGAAGACATAACCGTTCTGGTTGTGCCATC
>DASVQU010000084.1:0-29831 GCA_036388995.1 Pyrinomonadaceae bacterium
GCCCGGATTGCTCGCCAAAGCAAAGGGTTTGAAAGAAGAAGGCTTGTCGGCATTCGTCTGGACGGGCGGCTACAACGTCCCGCCGACGACTCTTTCCGATTCAGTCAAAAACGACATAATGTTTATCGAAGAAATCATCGGCGCGGGCGAAATCGCCATTTCCGATAAACGCTCGACCGATCCCGAACCGCACGAGCTGGCTAGGCTCGCTTCAGACGCGCGGAATGGCGGAATGTTGTCGAAGAAATGCGGGCTGACTCATTTTCACATCGGCGACGAAGAAAATCGGCTCAAGCTTTTAAACGTTTTGATTGATGAATTTGAAACGCCTGCCGAAAGCCTTTACCCGACGCATGTCGAGCGCAGCGAAGAATTGATGAAAGAAGCAATCGCTCTGGCAAAACGCGGCTCGTTTGTTGATATTGATACGGTCGAAGAGGATTTGGCGAAATGGTTCAAGTTTTATCTCGAAAACGGCGGCGATTTGAAAAAGCTGACGGCTTCGTCCGACGCTTCGATCAGCAGCCCGCGCACACTTTTTGAACAGATTCGGTCGTGCGTTATCGAACATAAATTCGCACTCGAACAGGTTTTGCCGATTGTTACGGCGAATACGGCGACGGCTTTAAAGCTCGAAAATAAAGGCGTTCTTGAAGCCGGAAAAGACGCCGACGTTCTGGTTTTGCGGAAAGAATCGCTCGAAATCAAAGACGTAATCGCGGGCGGCAAAAGACTTTTCAAAAACGGGAGATTGGCTTTTCAAGAAAAATTCCGGGAAGGCAGTAACAGAAATTAAAATAATCAGTCAGTACCCCGAACGGTACTGACTGATTACAACTCTCATTCCTTATTTGCTCTAATTCAAACGTTTAAGAACTTTCCGCTTGTCTCTCTGCTTCCAAAATTTTTCATAATGCTCAAAGGCTTTAATTAAGCCCTGCGCCAGCGCAATTGTCGTTTCGAGCAGAGTTCTGGCTTTGCGGTTTGTCACATTTCCCAAATCTTCATTCGCGCATCTGAGGACTTCGGACAACATCTGCTTGGTTTTCTCGACTTGCAGTTGAGGCTTGAAAATCTTTTCGAGAGATTCCTGAGCTTGAATTGGCTCAATATTTTTGGTGGTTTTTAGAATCATCTTTTGTCCCTTCGCGGCTTTCCTTCTTTATTCTAAAAAAGCAATTTTATTCTAAAACCCCGAAATGTTCTGTTCATTATCCTACATAACTCATTGGTTGATTGTGTTTCAATAATAACAATCAGTCAGGCTAACGAAAGAAAAACGAGGGAAACGGCTCGTTTCCGGTTGTTTGTTCGTGCGTTGTGCCGCTGAAATTTATTTTTTGTAAAGGTTATTTTTTTATGTCCGAAAATCCGCGAGAGATTGAACCGAAACCGCCGTTTCCCGAACAGCCGCAAACGCCGCCCGGAAGCGAAGCCGAGATGACGCCCGCGCCCGATTACGGCGATGCGAGCTATCGCGGCTCAAGCCGTTTGTTGGGTAAAACCGCAATTATTACCGGAGGCGACAGCGGAATCGGTCGCGCTGTCGCGCTCGCGTTTGCGCGCGAAGGCGCGGACGTGGTGATTTCATATTTAAATGAGGAAGAAGACGCGCGCGAAACGATGCGAATTGTCGGCGCAGCCGGACGCCGCGCCGTTTTGATTCCGGGTGATATTTCAGATGAGAGTCATTGTCAGCAAATCATCGAACGCGCGTTTCAGGAATTCGGCAAGCTCGATATTTTGGTCAACAACGCCGCTTTTCAGATGACGCACGAAAACATCACGGAATTGTCCTCGGAAGAGTTCGATCACACTTTTAAGACGAACATTTACGCGATGTTTTATTTGTGCAAAGCCGCGCTGCCGAGAATGGAAGCGGGCAGCACGATTATCAATGTGGCTTCAATTCAAGCATATAATCCATCTCCGAATTTGCTCGCTTATGCTTCGACCAAAGGCGCAATCGTTACTTTTTCAAAAGCTCTCAGTCAGGAAGCGCTTCAAAAAGGAGTTCGCGTAAACGTCGTTGCGCCGGGTCCGGTTTGGACGCCGCTGATTCCTGCGACAATGCCCGATGAAAAAGTGAAAACGTTCGGTCAGGACACGCCGATTGGTCGCCCCGCGCATCCCGCCGAGCTTGCGCCGCTTTTTGTGTTTTTGGCTTCGCAGGAATCGAGCTATATCAGCGGCGAAGTTGTCGGCGTTACTGGAGGAAAGCCGCTGCCTTAATTTTTCTTTAGAAAGCGAATAAATTTAAAGGCAAATTTGGAAACAGCCGCTTGAGGCTTTTAATCACGAAACAGAATTATGATTCGACGCATAAAGCTGAGTTTTATTTTGATTTTCTTGATTTCCTTTAATGGATACGCGCAGGAAAAAACGTTGTCTGACTTTTCGCTTTCTTCCGCTGAAAATCTTCGAGCGGAGGAAAGCGAATCAAATCCACGAACCGAAAAAATTCAAGACGCGAATGTGACAAAGGAGCGCGGCGGTTTTGTCGTTTCGGCGTATCTCGGAGCGGCGAAAACCGCTCCGACCGATTTAACGATTTCGCAGCCGGCTTTAAACACCGACATCACTTTTCAAGATGTCAGGCTCGCTTCGCGGTCGTTCGACCCGCCGCTTTATTACGGTTATCGCGCCGGATATTACTTTCCGCAATTGCCGTTTTTAGGCGTCGAAGCCGAGTTTATTCATTTAAAAGTTTATTCAAACCCGCAGCAGCGAGTTCGAGCCGCAGGCGTTCGGCGCGGCGCGCCCGTCAACGGCGAAATTCGGCTCGGCGATGTTGTGCAGCAATATTCGATTTCACACGGCGCTAATTTCCTGCTGTTCAATGCGGCGGCGCGGCGCGGATTTTTTCCCGCAGATGCGAATAGAAACCAGCTCATTTTAACGGCTCGCGCGGGAATCGGTCCGACTATCCCGCACACCGAAAGCAATATCGAAGGTAATCAACAAGGACAATATGAAATCGGGCGTCTCGGCTGGCAGATTGCGGGCGCATCCGAGCTTAAACTGTTTCGCGGGCTTTACGCGCTCGGCGAATACAAATACACGCAGACGCGGCAGCGAGGAAAGATATTTTCCGGCACGGCACGGTCGTTTTTGCGAACGCATCACGGAGTTTTCGGGTTGAGCTATCATTTTTAGAAAATTCAGACAAAAAATTGACCGGAGAATTTAAGATTTTAATATTTCTTGAATAGGTTCGCTCGATTAATTATTTTATAAATGCCTAAAATCAACAAATAATTGAGATATGAATGAAACTGTACAGACTTAGTAGTTTTATTAATGTTAAAGTCGAATCATAAAAAAAATCGCGTTCAATCGAAAAGCAGTTTTCTGTTGTTAACCGATTTTTTTTGATTTTGCTCTTTAGTGGAGGTATTGCTTGAGATTTTTAAGCGGTTTTGAAAGCACACATATTTTCGGGTCTGAAAAAGACGTTCTGGAATTGACCGGACACACCGAACATTATCGTGAAGATTTGCAGCTCGCAGGCTCAATGGGGCTGGAGTTGATGAGATATTCGGCTCCGTGGCACAGCATCGAGCGCGAGCGCGGCAAATACGATTGGCGTTGGATGGACAATGCCCTGCGGTGTATGAACGACTTGGGAATTGAGCCGATCATTGACCCGCTGCATCACACGAGCTTTCCCGAATGGCTGACAGGCGGTTTTGCCAATCCGAATTTCGTTGATTCGTATTTTCGTTTTGTCGAAGCGCTCGCCGAGCGTTATCCGCACATTAATCATTATACAATCGTCAACGAACCGTTTGTGACGACCTGGTTTTGCGGGAAAGAAGGCGTTTGGTATCCGTATAAACGCGGTCACCGGAATTTCGTGCCGATGATTCTCAATGTCTGCGAAGTTACCAATCGCATCAGCCGAATGCTGGTTGAGAGAAACCCGGAAGTTCAACTCGTTCACGTTGACGCCTCCGAGCAGCATCGCGCTTTGGACATGAAATCCGAGCCGTTTGCCGCGTTTATGAACGAAATGCGATTTTTAGTGCCTGACCTCGTTTTAGGAAACGTTAACGAGGGGCATTCGCTTTACCCTTATTTGGTTGAAAACGGAGGAGATGAAAAACGCCTGCGGTGGCTTGTCGAAAATCCGGCGCGAATCGACATTCTCGGTTTGGATTATTACTCGCATTCGGAGCTTGAATGGAACAAAAACGGTCGTGTTTATCCGCATCTTTTTCCCGAAGGTTTTGTCAGCGTGGCGACCGATTACGTCAACCGTTTCAATTTGCCGGTGATGCTCACCGAAACCAACATCAGAGGCTTTATTTCAGACCGAATTTCGTGGCTCAAATTTATGGTCGAGCAGTGCGAAACGCTCGAAGAGCAATTAAAGCCGCGAAATATTCCATTTAAAGGTTTCTGCTGGTACCCGTTTATTGATTCGACCGATTGGTGCTCGCTCGTGACAAAAGCCAATTGTAACATTGACCCGCAGGGCATTTTCTGGCTCGATTGCGAAACCAGGAAAAGAAATCCGTCGGAACTGAGCGAAATCTTCGAAGCACTCGCGCGCGGCGTGATCACTTCAAAAGATATTCCGGCTTACACATTTCAAAGCCCGCTCAACGAAACGCTCAAAAACTTTTTGCCGATGATGAGCCACTGGAACTGGCGCGAGCCTGCCGACGGCAGAAGAAAGAAAACCCGACAAATTGTCGCGCCGAGTTTAGAAAAGCCTTTTGTAAGATTGAAAGCCAAGAAAGCCGATTTAGTTTCATAAGCTTTTATCATTGATGACAAAAAGCCGAAATAAACGGCAAAGGATGAAAGGAAATCAGTCTGAGAAGCCAAGCAATTACACGCCGAAAACTGCTCGAACTCTTTGGTTATGGAGCGATTTCGGCTGTAATCGCAACGGCTTGTCGCTCTAATCCGCTTGAAACTGAGCTGGAAAAGGTTATGACGGAAAATAGCTCACAGATTAAAGATTCAAAAGCCTCACAGGAAGGACGGCTTCTCAGTCGCCCTTCAAATCCGACAAAGGAAGCATTAAAAGCCGGGCAGCATTCTCTAGCGATTGAGAAGAAACGTGACGCTTTGCTTTATGTGCCGAAAACTTACAACCCGAAAAATCCCGCTCCGCTTGCACTGATGCTTCACGGCGCTGGCGGCAACGCTCAACACGGATTGAGCCTTCTCCAAAATATCGCTGATGAAGCGGGCATCATCATTCTCTCGCCCAAATCGCAGGTTTCAACCTGGGATGTAATTGCCGACGAGTACGGCTCAGATGTCAAATTTATAGATCAGGCGCTCGAACACACTTTTGAGCGATTTGCGATTGATAAATCGCGTCTCGCCGTCGGCGGATTTTCCGACGGCGCTTCATACGCGCTCTCGCTCGGAATAATTAACGGCGAGCTTTTCAGCCACGTTCTTGCCTTTTCTCCCGGCTTTATGGCTCCAACGGGGCAAGCCGGAAAACCGCGCTTTTATATATCGCACGGAACCGAAGACCGCGTGCTTCCAATTGAGCGTTGCAGCCGCCGAATTGTTCCGCAGCTAAAACGGGGCGGATATGACGTTCTTTACAAAGAATTTGAAGGTCCGCACACGATTCCGCCCGAAATAGTGAGAGAATCAGTGCAATGGTTAATTGCCAAATAAAAATCAGGCTTGGTTTTTACAAACCAGCCTGATTTTTCTTCATCGGTGAAATTCAAAGATTCTCTCTTTAATGCATATGATGCGATTTGCTCGGCATCTGCCTTTCGACAGACCACATTGCTTCGTTTGTCTGTTCGTACGGGTAAAGATGAACCATCCAGCCGAGCAGGCGCGGCAGAAATTGTCCGCCCTCTTTTTCGCACTGCTCCTTTGTCGTTATCGAACCTTCCAAACCGAATTTGTCGCCCTGTCCGATTAAGCCGTTTAAAAGATTTGCGCCTTTCGGCAAACAAATATTTATATGCTGATGCCATTGCGTGACGCTCAAAGGAACGCGCTCGTCTAGCTCGGCTTCGGTATAATTTGCGGGCGCGGTATACATCACGCCGATCAAGCGATAGCTATCCCCGGTTTTTTCATACAACAACGAAGTCGGATGTTCGGGATTAAATTGGCTTTCGGCTTCGGCATAATAAGCCAGCTTATTGAAATGGTACATTTTTTGCGGAACATCGGGCAGCAAAATCTCGAAACCGTCACGAAGCGCTTCACGATAATCTTTATATTTCTCAATCGCATTTCGCGTTTTGGTGGCTGTTGCTTCGGCTCGTTCTTTGTCGCCGGGTTTTGACTCGCGCAGCTCAGTCATTTTCATATGCGGGTCAGAAACATCGAGCGAATGATTGGAAACTGTCGTCTGATTTTCCGAAATAGTCGCAGAATTCGCTTCTTGAGATTTGTTTACGGTTTCCCCTGCTCCGTTCTTTTGGCTGACCGATTCGATATTCGCACACGAAGCAAAAAGAGATGCCGCTGCAATCAACAATAAAATCCTTAAATTCATTTTCTTAAATGAGGTAAAAAAAGCATCGGATAAGTCCGATGCTTTCAACCAATTCGCTTTTAACTTCTTTTTTGATGGAATATGACCAAAGCTTGTTGTACGAACACGAATTAATCTAAGAGCCGCTGCCGACAACAAGATCACAAAGCTACGAAAAGGAAACGCATTATTCTTTGGCTTGTTTATTGTTTTCGTTTGCTCCGGCGCGTTTGGCTTTATGCTGCGCTTCTTTCGGAACGATCATTCGCCGTTCGAAAAGATTGAATTTTTCGCCCTCGCAGACAACGTGAACTCTGACATCAGCTAAAGCGAGATTTTGTCCTTTTTCAACATATGGCGTGTTCGCATAAGTCATTCCGCCCGCATCAATAATCGTGACCGCGCCCGTTCCCATCACGCGCATCTCGCCTTTATCAACAATCATTGCCGTATTTTCATCAAGCCCGATGCCCATATCCTGCGGATAATGCGCGACGGCTGTTAAAAGCCGCCCGTGTCTGCCGCGCTGCGAAAAATGGGTGTCAATCATACAGCCGACAATTAAATCCATTCCCGGTCCCATCTCGACCGCACCCAACTTAGGCGCTTCTTCGCCGTCGCCTTGTAAAATCATCGAATTCGACATCATCGCCGCGCCCGCGCTGGTTCCGCCGATAATTATGCCTTTTTCGTAGATTTCGTGAATCGTTTTTTGCAGCTCGGTTCCGCCAATCAAGCTGGTAATATGAAGCTGATCGCCGCCGGTAAAGAATAAACCGCTCGATTCGCGAACAGCTTTTATGTTTTCTTCCGCTATTGCATCAGCGCGGCTCGAAACGTCAACCGCCTGCACTGATTTAACGCCGATTTTTTCAAAAACTTCAATATATTCCGCACCGACCTCTTCCGGGCTATCTGTCGCCACGGTCATCACCACAATGTTCGCTCTTTTTCCACCGGCGAGCCGAACGAATTCTTTTAAGATCGGACTTTCGGGCGTTCTTTCTTCCGCTCCTCCGATTGCCATCAGTATCCCGCGAGCTTCAGTTAATTTCATAAAAGTTGATTTCCCTCGTTAATTAAGCAGGATAAAGTCACGCAAAATGGGATAAAAAGGAGAAAACACACCCGGTTTTGCGTGACTTTATATCTTTCACTTTGATTCTATTCTCACAATTTTTAAGCGTCTGTACGCAAAAAAACATAAGAAATTAACAAACTGGAAGATTTCCGTGCGAGAAGAAAGAAAATTATTTCAAATCTCTGTTAACATTTTTTGTTCATATTCGTCTTTACTAACGGCAACACATTAAAAGCCAATCTCGATAATCCGTTACAAATCGAATTCCGAAACCGAAATGACAGGCAACATACTCTTTTTTACCAGACCGGAAGCAGCCGCCGCATCAGCCCTGGCTGCGCCCGCCGAAAAGCCGAAGCCGGAAGCGAGGCTGGTCGAAAGAGCCTGCGCGGGCGAACAAGAGGCTTTTAATGAACTTTATCGAATGTTTGCGCCGCTGGTTCACGGAATTATCCTGGCGCGCGTGCCGCGCGATGAAGTTGACGACATAGCACAGGAAGTTTTTCTTTCCGCTTATAAAAATCTGCACAATCTTCGTGACCGCAACGCCGTAGGCGCGTGGCTTGGGATGATTGCGCGAAACCGCGCGACGGAATTTTATCGTCAGGCAAAACCGACCGAAGAGCTTTCGGAAGATTTAAGCCGAAACGATACTCCGCAAACCGAAGCGCGTGAAATTCTGGCGGCGATTCGTTCACTGCCTGAAACTTATAAGGAAACGCTCTGTTTGCGGCTGGTCGAAGGAATGACGGGACAGGAAATTGCCGAGCAAACGGGACTTGCGCCCGATTCGGTTCGCGTTAATCTGCACCGCGGAATGAAGCTGCTGAGAGAAAAACTCGGCGTCAAGGAGTAAGCGATGAAACAAGACTATTTATGGGATAAAACGGGCGCAGACCCTGAGATCGAAAGTTTGGAAAACGCTCTCGCAGTGTTTCGTTACAAAGAAATCGCGCCGCCCGCGCTCCCCGCTAAAGTTATTCCGTTTAAAAAAGAATCGCCGCGCAGGTCTTTTCGATTTGCTTATGCGATTGCGGCTTGCACGGCGTTTTTAATGATTGGTCTGGGCGTTTGGTTTCAATTTTCAACCAACGAAACCGCACCCCAGGAAAGCATTGCACAAACAATTGAGCCGCAAATTCCTGCGACGATCCCAGATGTTGAAGCTGTCGAACACAAGGCTCCAATTGTTAATAATGCGGAAACTTCTCCCAAAACTAAGATTGAAAGCGCAATACGAATTTCCGCGCCGAAGGCTGTCAGGAAAAACAAGATTATTCCGGCAGTTATCCGCCCAACGGAAAAGAGAGCTGGAAATATCGTGGCTAAAAAATCCGATGTCCAGCTAACAAAAGAAGAACAACACGCCTACGATCAGCTAATGCTGGCGCTTTCAATTACAAGCTCGAAGTTGAAATTGGTGAAAGACAAAGTCGAAGGGTTTGAAGAATAAACATCATTCTCGAAAGCCCGGAAAGTTTCTTAAAAAAAATTAGAAAAGAGGAATTATGAAAATGTTGAGCGATCAGTTATTAAAAATTATTTTGCTGGTGATGTTTTTTGTCCTGGCAACTCCGGCAAACGCACAAGACCCGGCGCGCCTGCGTTTTGAAAAATTAAACCAGCTTGAAAACAGAGCCAGAGATGTCGTTGAAGTCAATATTGAAGGCAAGCTTCTTGATTTGGCGAAACGAGTTTTGGTCAAAGTAAACGACCCGGAATCCAAGAAAGTCGTTCAGGCGATCAGCGGCTTAAAAGGCATCTACGTCAGAGTTTTCAACTTCGAGAACGAAAACGAATACAACATTGCAGATGTCGAGGAAATCCGTTCACAGTTGCAGTCGCCGGGCTGGATACGTCTGGCAAATGTCCGCAGCAAGAAAAACAATCAAAAAGTTGACGTTTACACGATGTTTACCGGAGACACGATGAGCGGCGTCGCGGTCGTGATTTCCGAAGCGAAATCGGTCGCGCTCGTCAATGTCATCGGTCCGATTGACATTGATTTGCTCGCCGAATTGAGCGGCAAAATGAACATCCCGAAAATCGAAATCGAAAACGACAAACCCAAACCGTAGAAAGGAGCGCCCGGAAAATGTCTGATCTTAAAAGATACTTATTCGCATCAATTTTGCTTGTTATGTTCATCGCCGCTCCCGTTACGAATGTTTACGCAGGCGGCAAGGAATATGAAGCGGTCGTCAAACATCTAAAAACCAAATACAAGGCAAAAAAAGTCAAAATCCCGATGATCTGGCTGGCGCGTTTCGCGGTCAGAATGGTTCGCCCGGCTGGTGTTAAAAGCTTTAGCATCACGACGTTTGAAAATCTGCAATTCACGCGCGAAACGCTCGACGTTGAAATGCAGATGGCTTTGAAAAACTCTTTCAGCGCTCTTTGGAGTCCGGTTTTCCGCGTCCGCTCGCGCAAAGGCGAACAGGCTTATATGTACGCCCGCGAAGACGGAAACAGCGTAAAAGTTATGGTCGTCACGATAAACGAAGACAAAGCCACCGTCATCCGCGCCGCGTTCAGCCCCGAAAAGCTCGCCGATTTTGTCAACGACCCGAAAATTATGGGCATTTCTCTTGATGACAATAAGCACAACGCTGACAATAAGCCTGCGGAATCAAAAGAAACTGTTGTAACGGAACAGAAAACGGAAGAATTGAAAAAGCCGAATTAACCTATTTTCTTTGCAAGAACATCGAAAAGAACTTCGCAAAAGTGCGCCGCTCGGCGCACTTTTTTTGCATCAACTTTACCCAATAAATCGCCGCCATGATTGATTTTTTGATATTCGCCTTTTTGTGTTCGCCGCGTGGCGTTTTTTAGAGATTTGATTACTGTGGTTTTGCTAACTGCTTCGACGTTTGGATTTTTGGGAAGCGTGCTTTCGTTAAAATTCTGTCCGTAATATTTTTTCAAAGCGTCAACATCTGCGAGAAACCAGGATTCCATTACTTGCGCCATCAAATGACACTGCTCGTCGCTCACATCTGCAAGTCGCCACTTTTTATGTTTTCTTTGTAAAAACTGGCGAGCCGTTTCGCCTTCTGCAACCGCTTCGTCGGAATCAACTAATAAAAGGTTAAAATCTTGAGTTGAATTATCAATCGCAAAACGAAAATCGTCGTAAGTTTCTGTTGTTGAAAAGGACGGAATTGCCTGTAAACGAATTTTCTTTTTTCTGGCTTTTTCCTTCAATGCGCCGAAAAAAGCATCGAATCCCTGCCTGAATTTAATATTTGATTCTTTGCTGGCGCTGCTGCCGCCTTCGACATAAATCTTTATTACCTTTACCAACGTGTGCCTCCGATTTCGCCGCGAATCCACAAATCGCCGAGTTGATATTTTTTCAGCCAGCCTTTTAATTTCTCGCCGTCCAACCGATTCAAATGCGTTCCGTCCTCATCGGCTTCGCAAACCAAAACGGCTTCGGGAACTTCGGAAAAAGACGAAACCAGAATATCCGAATGCGTCGTGACGATTAACTGCGTGCGTTTCGAGGCTTCAATTAATAGCTCGCCGATTGTCGGCAAAATATCGGGATGCAAACCTGTTTCCGGTTCTTCAATGCAAATCAACGGCGGCGGTTCGGGATGACAAAGAATTGCCAGCAAACAAAGATAACGCAATGTTCCATCAGAAAGCCGCATTGCAGAAATCGGCTTTTCCAAGCCTTCTTCACGAATAAAAAGCTGAACTGTTCCACCTAAAATTCTGACTGAATAATCCTTTGCCCGCGGATAAAATTTGCGCAAATTTTCTACAATAATATCTTTAGTGCTTCCCCTATACTCTAAATCGTTCAAAACCAAACTTAAGTTGCTTCCATCTTCATTTAGAAAATCATTGGGAGAGTCTGGAAGCTGAGGTTTTCTTATTTCAGAACTTCGATTTGTTTGTAAATCAGTATAGAATTTTCCTTTAAAAATTCTTGTTAAAGAATCTCTTGCTAAAATTGATTCAATATCATTTTCCTCGATTTCAAAATGTCTATCAAAAACATTGGAGAGCAAAGAATCATCAGGGCGAATTGTAGTATGTCTATCAACTATAAGATTATTATTTTCGTCTTTAATCGTTTCTTCTGAAATTGCTAAACGTTGAGATACTTCTATCAGTTTAATTTTGTATTTAAGTAGCTCTACTAACAATTCTTTCGGATAAAAACGATCTAATTCAAAATTAGAAACAACTTCGATTTCAGCAAAATTTTCGGCTTTTGATCCTTTCCAAATCCATTCACTTATTCCACCATTTCGACTTATGTAATTTACTAATCCATTATTTTCGGGCAATGAACGTAGAAGTTTTATAGCATCAACCAAATTCGATTTTCCCGAAGCGTTTTGACCGATAAGGATGTTGAGTGGTTGGAGTTCGATTTCTTCGCCTTTGTCGCCGAAGGAAAGAATGTTGCGGAGACGGATTTTTTCGATTAAGCGTTTGCCTTCCATTTCGCTGACATTATCCGATTCATTTGGTTTTGAAGCAAATGTTTGCTTCAAATGAACGTTTGCTTGCCAACGGAATTAAGCTTGAGTATTATCGCAAGCGTTGCGGTTCACATATCTTTTTTGACGTTTTCCTTTCAAAATCGAAACTGAAAAAAAGCGCAACCACACCAATTCAACAAATTAAAATTTGAGGTCAAGCCGATGAAATTACAATTCGCAGCTTTTTTGTTTTTTCTTTTAGTAATTCCGGGCGTTGCTCATTCTCAAGACCGCGTTGTGGCGGCTGTTTCAAACGCAACGGCAACGCCTGCGGAAGCCAGATTTGAAATTATTCAGGTGCATCATTTGAGAGAAACGATTCTTTTGAAACTTGATAAATATACCGGCGAAGTTTATGAGCTAGTCCGCAATCGCGATTATATTAGAGATAAAGGACAGGCTTTAGCCTGGCAGCTAACCAAATGGAACAACAGACCTTCAATCGAAGGTTCAGACGCTCAAAAAGTTAATTTCCAAATATTCGGCGCGACTAATAACGACAACTCCGTTTATTTGATAAACGTTAATAACGGCGACTCCTGGACGCTGGTTAGAGAAATGCAGGAAGATAAGGAATCTTATTGGGTTCTGACAAAAACGCAAAAGAAAAATTAAAGGCGCTTTAAAAGCGCCTTTTCTATATTCCCCGATAAATACCAATTAACGCTCGTTAATCGGCGTGTATTTCAAATCGCGCTGACCGATATATTCGGCGCGCGGGCGAATCAGTTTGTTGTTGGCGTATTGTTCGAGAATGTGTCCAGTCCAGCCGGAAATGCGCGAGACTGCGAAAATCGGCGTGTACTGGTCAAGCGGAATGCCCATCAGGAAATATGTCGAAGCCGAGTAAAAATCAACGTTCGGGTACATTCCTTTTTTCTCAAGCATCAATTTTTCAATTCTCTGGGACATATTAAACCATTTCATTTCGCCTTTTTTCTCGCCCATCGTACGCGAGAATTTGCGGAGCCAGGTAGCGCGCGGGTCTTCGGTTTTATAGACGGCGTGACCGATGCCCATAATTTTGCGTTTTTGCGTGAGCGCGTTGTCGAGCCACGAATCAATCGCTTCTTCGCTGCCGATTTCCTGAAGCATTTTCATCACGTTCGTGTTCGCCCCGCCGTGCAAAGGTCCCGACAGAGCGGCGATTCCGCCCGTCACCGCGCCGTACATATCGGCGAGAGTTCCGGCGATAACGCGCGTCGTGAAAGTTGAGGCGTTTAATTCGTGGTCGGCGTGCAGAATCAGCCCGATGTCAAACATCCGAGCTTCATCTTCATTCGGTTTTTCGCCGAACAACATATAAAGAAAATTGGCGGCGATATTGGCGTTTTTATCCGGCGCGATGATGTCTTTGCCGGTTCTGATTCTTTCCCAGGCGGCGACCAAAGTCGGCATTTGCGCGGTCAGTTTTGTCGCTGTTCTCAGCGCTGCTTCGCGTGATGTGTCTTTCGGGTTTTCGGCGTAAAAAGCGAGCGTCGAAACCGCTGTGCGGAGAACATCCATCGGGTCTGCCGATTTCGGGATGTGACTCATAAATTCCAACACTTCCGCCGGGACTTCGTAATTGGCGCGAAATTCGGAAGTAAGCGAATCGAGTTCGGCTTGAGTCGGTAATTTGCCGTGCCAGAGCAGGTAAATGACTTCTTCAAACGTTGAATGCTCGGCTAAATCGTGAATGTTATAGCCTTGATAAATCAAAATTCCCTGTTCGCCGTTGACATCGCCGATTGCCGACGAAGCTGCAACAACGCCGCGCAACCCCGCCGCAGCGGCAGCAGCAGCCGCGCCGCCTGTTGAACCTGTTGATTGACCTGTATCTTTAGCTGTATCCATGGCTATTTTTCCTTAAAAAGCTGAATTTTATTGCTATTTTGAAGATAGCAAAGACGTTTGCGAGTGACAAGTTTCTTTTTTAAATTCGCTTCACGAATCTTCCGCCACTCCAAAAGCAATTGTTTTGAAGCCTCGCGGCATCAGAAATTTGTCTGGATTTAAACGAACACAAATGACACAGCGAATTTTATTTATCGCACTTCTGATTTCCGCGTTTTCCGTCGGAGCTTTTACCCAAACTCTGACGCCGACTCCGCCGGTTGAAACGGATGAAAAGCCGACGCGCATCACGACCGAAGAAATTCAATTAAACGTCATTGCGCGCAACGAGTTTGACCATTTCGACCCGACGCTCATCGCGGATGATTTAATGGTCGTCGAAGACCGCGTGCCGCATAAAATCGAAAGCCTGCGCCGCGTTCGGGCGAATGTGATGCTCATTTTGGATATGGGCGGCGAGATGCGCGCGGCAAAAAATTTAAAAACGACGCAAGCCGCAGCCGCGAGCTTAATCCGTTCGTTATCGAGCGAAGACCGCATTGCCGTGATTCAATACAGTGACCGCGCTCAGATTTTATCGGAATGGGAAACGAAAGACGAAGCGATTGATGCGGTTGCGAAAAAGCTCGCTTTCGGACGCCGCAGCGTTTTTGTCGAAGCCTTGAAAACGGCGGCAAAAATGTTGGACTCCCGCGACGCGCAAAATCGCCATCTCGTTTTAATAACCGACGGTTTGGACAGCACGGCGAAAAAAGAAGAACGTGAAGCCGCGATTAAAAAACTGGTCGAAGCCAATGTTTCGGTTCACATTTTGAGTTACACGGCGATGGAACAAAAAGGAAACGCCTCGCGCTCGGTTATCTTTAAAGGCGGGGATGGTAAAATTCCTAAAAGAACCGATGAAAACAACAAAATCAGCTTGCCTGGTCCGGTTCAGGATTTGATGAATCTGCCGCGCCTCGGCTCAATCAATACCGACCGCGAAATGATCAAAAAAGCGCGTGAACAACAGCAGAATTTGCGTGACTCGCAAGCACAGCTCAATGATTTGGCGTTCAAAACCGGCGGCGCAATCGTTTTCCCCGAATCGGACGAAACGCTCGTCGCCGAGGGCAAAAAAATCGCTGAACTGATTGATTCTATTTATGTTGCCACTTATATTCCGAAACGTCCGCTCGATGCATCCGCGCCGGGCGAAACGCGCGAAATCGGCGTTGTCTCGCGCCGCGTCGGTTTAAGAGTCGAAGCCCGCCGCGTTTTTATAGTTCCGGCTAAAGATTAAGGCAACAACCGATAAATAAAGCTTAAGTAAAAGAATCAAAGATTAAACGTCTGAAACATAAAAGCGTTGAAGCTCGCATTCCATCTATTATTACCGCTTTTGCTGCTTGATTTAAACCCGCTGCGATTCCGGGACGAGCGATTTGTGGATATGAATCGCCGCCATCGCGCCTTCGGCAGCGGCAACAACTGCAAGCTGGGAATGCGGCGTAATATCGCCTGCCGCATAAACGCCTTTGACGCTCGTTTGCTGCTCTTCGTCAACCCAAACCAGCCCGCTTTCGTCAATCCGGCAACCAAGCATTTCGTGTAAATTTGAAGACGGCTCAGTGCCGAGATTAAAAAACAGCGCGTCGCATTCGAGTGATTCGCCATTGTCGAGCCGGACATACTGAAGCTGTTTTTGCTCGAAATCGCCTTCGAGCTTGACGATGCTCTGGTTGATCACCGGAATATTAAAATTTGCGAGCTTGGCGAGATGTTCTTCACTCATATCGCCCGTTTCGCCGTTTGTCACGAGCGTCAGTTTTTCCGTCCAGGTCAGCAAGTTTAAAGTAAAACCGGCGGTTTTTTTGTCCTTACCGAGAACGACAACGCGCTTTCCGGTGATTTCAAATCCGTCGCAATCCGGGCAATGGTGAACCGTCGCGCCGTAAAAATCCTGAAAACCTGTGCAATCCGGCGTAAAATCGCGCAATCCGGTTGCCAATATCAATCTCTTCGCATCGAAATTCTGCCCGACTATTTTTTCGCCGCCTGTTGAAACCCGAAAATGTTCCTCGCCAATTTGCTCGATGCCGGTTACAAATCCTTCAATAATCAAACCGCCGTGCGCGGTCACTTCCTGCCGCCCGCGCTCCAGCAATTCAGTCGGCAAAATGCCGTGATGACCGAGAAAACCGTGAACTCCGTGAGAGTAGATATTTCGCGGGCTGTTGTGATGAAACGTTAAAACGCGGCGGCGGTAACGCGCGAGAAAAAGCGCCGCCGAAAGCCCCGCCGGTCCAGCTCCAATCACAATGCAATCATATAATTGTTCGGTCATATCTCTTAAAATCCGCTGCTGCAAAAGCGACTAATCGTTTTATGCGATTAATCGGATTTTCCGCCTTTTATCGCATCAACTCCATTTATATTCAAATTGAAAAATAAAGATTCTCATAAGCAGTAACGGGAGGTTGTACAAAAACGTACGCAATTGAAAAAAGTCTGATTACGAGCTAGAGCCAATGCCAGCTTAAAGTGCTGAGAGATGAGCGGGTCTAGATCCTGCTCCTTCCCTTATTCGATTTTGTAATTCAAAAACCTGAAATCTGCTCTAGCTGTCGCCGAAACAAGTGTTGGCGATGGTGATAAAATGTTTGCTTGGGGTAAATCCATAATCCTTGTCGTTCCAGCGCATTAACTTTAACGTAAGCTCGTTCAATTTGGCTTGAGTTAAATCCGTTTTTTGCGCAAGCCATTGTTTGCAGCTTTGTTTTTTTACAACTCGCCGGACATAAGCTCGTAATCCAATGAGATTGGAAATGATCGAGGGATTAAGAGCTTCGTTTAAATGGTCGGTGAAAAACGGCTTGATAAGAAGCTCGCGGGCATTAAAATTCGAGTTAAAAATCCAAATTCCGTTATTGAGAAGCAAAACGGGCGGTCTGATTTCATTCTTGATTTTAAGCTCCCGCGTCAATCCCCGATAAAACAGCATTCCGACATAATTAGCTGCTAAATCGGCGTTTGAATAAACGCCGGAAACCATTGTTCCGTAATAAGTGCGCTCGGTTTTGCGTCCCCAATTGATTGCCTTTCGGGCGGCTTCGTCGGGCGTAGCGCCTTTCGCCGATGCTCGTTCGGATATTTTGTAATAGGCGTAACCCTGCTGAAAAAAATGCGCTATTTTGTCGGTTCCGAATTGTGCGCCGTAAACCTTGACGGTCGGACTGATGGTCAGATAATTGGTCGGAATCGTGAAATAAACCGAATTTAAATAATTGGTTTTATAAAGCGCCGGCGTTGCACGGAAATGATGCGTTTCAACCCAGGTCGCGGAGCGCGTAAAAGGGAAAATGCCACCACCGAGCGGATTGTAAATTTCCCGCAAAATCGCTTCCTCGGAACGCAGAAATGCGAGCCGCGCCCGTTCTTTTTCCGCAGAATCGCAATTTGGCGACTTTCTTTCGACCGCCGGATTTTCCAAACAAGTTTGCCGCCGAACAATTTCGGCGTTTATTTTATCAATCGCTTTTTTTATATTTTGCTCGACGTATTCCGAAAGCTCGTCGCCGATGTCTCCGAGCGGCTGCGGCGGCAGATTGTATTGATCGGTTTCAAAAGCCGCAACGGATTGCAAAAGCAGAATGACGGACAAAACCGTCCGAAGAATTGTCAGAAATTTTAAACGAGCTTTGACGAACACGAAATTAGAAATCTGAAGAAGCGCGAAACGTTGAATAAAAAATCATTCAACGTTTCGCGTCAATGCTTTTAACGATTACTCGAAAACTCTGTCAACCGGCGTGATTGTCACATCTTCCGGTCTAAGTTTAATCGGATAAACCGAAATTGCTTTGTCTTCGTCGAGAATCGTTTGCGGTTTCGGCGAATTATAAGTAATCGGCGAAGCGGTGTTGTTGATAATTGCGCTGCGCAAAGATTCGGCGTCTTTGGTTATCATCACGACGCGCATCGCTCCGGCGTCGCCGAAATGTTTGCGAATCGCGTTGTTGACATCCTGCAAAGTCAGCTTTGCGAGCTGATCTTTCATATATTGATTGAAATTCGGAATTCCGTAATAACGGCTGTCGAGTTCGTAGCCGAGCGCATCGTCCTGCGTTTGCGTCAGAATGTTGACGTATTTCGACAAAAATTCGCGCGTCGCTTCAAAAGTTTCCGGCGACATTCCGTTTTCGACCAATCGGTTATATTCGTACAAAGCCGCGCGCAAAGAGAAATGCGCGTTATTCGGCTCGACTGGGCGAATCCAGATTTGAAAGATTTGCGATTGCCGAGCCAGATTCGGATCGGGCTGAAACTGAAACATTCCGCGCGGGAAATATTCGATGTAAGCGTAATCGCCGTAATTCAAACCGCGCGCTTCGCGCAGACGCTGGTAAAGATAGCTGTTTGACGAGCGATGCTGTCCCAAATAAGAAGCCACGACGGCTAATGCCGGAAAATCTTTCGACGCGCGGTTGACCTGAATAGGAAATCCGAGCGAAATCGCAGTGGCGCGAGTTTCGCGCTGTACGATGTCAATTTTCAATCCGGTTTCCAGATTCGGCTTCGCAACTTTGCGGATAGTCTTTTTGCCTGCGGGAAGTTTGGCGAAATCGGCTTGTAATTTTTTAGAGAAATCCGGAGCGAAACCGCCCGACATTCCCAAAACCAGATTAGCCCGCGAGTAATTTTTGGCGTAAAAATCTCTGACATCCTGTAAGGTCAATTTCTCCAGCGAAGAAATCGTTCCCCGATTGTGATGTTCATACGGATGATTGTCGTAAATGATGTTATAGAGCCGCTCTTTGCCCAGCTCTTCGTCATTTCCTTGTCGCAAGCCGGTTTTTAAATAATTAACGGCTTCATCTTTGAGACGTTTGAAATCATCTTCGCGAAAACCGGGTTCAAGCAGCATTTGGCGAACAATGGCGTAATATTTTTCGAGATTGTCGCGGTGCGTCGTGCCGGAAAATGTGGTCATTTCCTTGTCAACCTGCCACCCAAAGCCGGTCGCCATCGGATAAAACTGCTCGACGATTTGCTCGTAAGTTTGAGTTTTTGAGCCGCCTTGCGCGAGCATCGCCGCGGTCAAAGATGCCACTCCTTCTTTTCCTGCCGGATCGTCCATCGCGCCGGTCAAAAACTGAATGCGAATCGAGATGAGCGGCGAGCGATTCGGCAAAAACACCGTGTTGCTTGAATTATTCATCGTGTTTGAAGCTTTTGTGCCGCGTTTTTGCGCCAAAACCGGAAGCGACAAAATTGCGAGCATTAAGATTGCGAAAATCGGTAATTCGTAATTCGTAATTCGTAATTTCACTTTTTACCTCCGTTTTTTGTCGCCAGCGTCACAACAGTTTGATTTTTATCCTGGAAATACGTTCGGGCGGCGGCGCGAATATCTTCGGGCGTTATCCGGTCGTAAAGCGTAAACAGTTTTTCGAGCGTTTCCGGCGTGCGTTTCAACGCGATGTACGGCGCGAGCGTGTTGGCAATCGCGTCATTGCTGTTCATCGCCATCGCGAAACCGTAGCGCATCCGCGACCGTGTTTGGTCTAGTTGTTTTTGCGGAACTAACTCACCCGTATAACGCTTGAATGTTTTGACGATTTCATCGCGGACGTAATTCATATCGACGTCGGATTTGGCGCGAGCGTAAACCGTGAAAAGCTCCGGGTTAATTTTGTCTTCAAAATCCGGGCTGATGAAATCGGCTTTTTGCTCCTGCAAAACGAGCTTTTGAAAAAGGTCGGAGTTTTCGCCGAAAGCTATCAGCGACAGCAAATCGAGCGCGGCTTTATCTTTGCTCTCGTCCGAAAAAGCGGGACCGCGATAAGCGACGGCGACATACGGCAAAGTCGGCGAAGTCCATTCGATATGCTCGCTGCGCGCTTTTTCCTGCGCTGGTTCGACCGGAATTTGCGGTTTGTAATCACCCGACTGCCAACTGCCGTAATATTTGTTGACCATCGCCAGAACTTCGTCGGGTTTGACATCGCCGACAACAACAATCGTCGTGTATTCGGGACGATAAAAACGATTGAAAAACTGCAAGCTGTATTCGTACTGATTCGGGTAATCCTCAATATCCTTCAGATAACCCATCGTTGTGTGGCTGTAGGTGTGTGTTTTGTACGCCGTTTCCCGTATGACTTCGTGCATTTTGAAAATCGGCGAGGCGCTGTTTTTGTTGTACTCGCCGAGCACGGCGAGCGCTTCGGTTTTATATTCCGGCTGCGCATATTTCAAACGCTGAAAACGGTCGGCTTCGAGCCGCATAATCTCGTCCAAATCTTCTTTGGCGAAAGTCGCATGATAAACCGTTCGGTCGTCGGTCGTGTAAGCGTTGCTCGACGCTCCGGCTTTTTTCATAATCCGGTCAAAGCTTCCGGGCGGAAAGTTTTCGCTCCCGCGAAACATCAAATGCTCGAAAAAATGGGCGTAACCGGATTTTCCCGGCTCGATTTCGTTGCGCGAGCCTGCGCCGACGACTGTGTACAGCGCGACCAGATTCGGATAATCGGTCGGAACCGTGATGACGCGCAATCCGTTCGGCAGATCGTTAATTTTATAATCGTACGGAAAAACCTTGCGCGCGTTTTGCGCGTCTATGGCAATTACGTTTGCGGCTATTGCCGCCACCGCGAAAAGAGCTAAAAATATCATTTTCATTTTATTTCGTAACACTCTGGGAGATAATCTTTGTTTCAGATGTTAAAAAACCTGTTGAAAGTTTATCCGAAAATCAAAATGTTGGCGACAAACCGGCTTTGTGATCAGTCTTCTTTATAAAAATTAGATATAAATCAAATTGCTCCGAGGAAATCTCGAACAATTACTGCTCCCAAACCCGAAAAATTGACTTTCTAATCCGTTCTGGGGCGCGTAATAATCCCAAGTTTTCATCAAACCAATTTTTCTATTGTAATTCTTTAAGTTTCCTAGTATAAATTTACTTATTCAAGGGCTTAGCCTTTAACAAAACATATCGTCTGTTGATGGTCTTGCCAAAATTTGTACAAGGAGAAAAAATGCAGCAATTTAAAATCTTCTGCGCGCTCTTTCTAAACGTCATTCTGTTTTTCGGGAGTATGACGCCAATCGTTTTCGCTCAGGATTCAAAAACGGCTTTGTTTCGCGGTTATCGCACCGGATATTCCGACGGTTATATGGCTGGCTACCGCGATGCGTCTGAAAAATTACAACGCAGCGTTGAAAAACACCAGGATTACGTCAAAGCCGACCGCGCTTATTTGCCGGAATATGGCGCGCCCGAAGATTACCGAGACGGTTATCAACAAGGCTTTGAAACGGGTTACACGACCGGCTTCGACCGCCAGAGCTTTGATTCGACTGTTCCGCCAACGCTCGAAAGACGCGGCGGAAAGACCGTTTCAACAACAGCGAATCAAATAGAATCTCCGGTTTCAACAAATCCTGCACAGTCGGAAAGCGTCTCCGCTACTACAAATTCCGACGCTTTGATTGTAATTCCCCCTAATACCGAATTGATTGTTGAAATGCAGAACAGTTTGAACACCAAAGACGCTCGGAAAGGCGATACTTTTCAAGCCCGCGTCGTCGCGCCCGTTGAAATCGAAGGCGCAATCATCGAAGGTCGCGTGGCGGATTTGCAAAAACCCGGACGCATCAAGCGCCGAGCCGAGATGCAACTTTCGTTTGACCGCATTTTGCTCAACCAAACGCGCTGGTCGAATCTAAACGCAATGGTCGTCGAAGCGTTTCCCGCCGGAGACAAAAGCCTGAAAAATAACGTGAAAATGGTTAACTCGGAAGGAACCGTGCGGGGCAAAAGCTCTTTCAAATCCGACGCCATTATTGTCGGTTCGGCTGCCGGAACGGGCGGAACAATCGGCGCAATTGCGGGCGGTCCGGTCGGTTTTGCAGTTGGCGCGGCGGTTGGCGGCGCGTTCGGTCTTGGCGGCGTTCTCGTTGCGCGCGGCAAAGACATTCGACTTAACGAAGGTCAACGCCTCAGAATCAGAACCGCTTACGAAGCTCAAATCCGCTAAAAGCTTATTGAGTTTATCGAGTTCATCGTGTTGCGAGTTTTCTCGATGAACTCGATAAACTCGGTGAACTCGATGGACTTAATAACTTTAACCACAGATTTCGGAACTTCGGATTATTTTGTCGGCGCTATGAAAGGCGCGATTTTAGCCGTTAACCCGGACGCGCATTTGGTTGATATAACCCACGAGATTCCGGCGCAGGACATTGAAGCCGGAACTTTCACACTGTTCGCCGCATATCAGACTTTTCCCGCAGGGACGATTCATCTTGCCATAGTTGACCCTGGCGTCGGCTCGACTAGGCGGGCGATTGCGGCGATGACGGAAAAATATTTCTTTGTCGCGCAGGACAACGGGCTTTTGAGCTTTGTTTACGACGCAGAGCCTTCTATCAAAGTTTTCGACATTACAAACGAGCGTTTTTTCCGACATCCGGTTTCAGCGACTTTTCACGGGCGCGATGTGTTTGCGCCAATCGCCGGAGCTTTGTCGCGCGGAGTCGCGCCCGCCGAACTGGGGGAAGAAATCTCGGATTTTGTTCGATTTGAAATTAAAAAGCCGAGAACAATTGACGAAAACACAATCGAGGCGGAAATTTTTCACATTGACCGTTTCGGAAATTGTCTGGTCAATTTAAAGCGTGACGATTTGCCGCAAAATTTTCTCGAACGCGGTTTTCGCGTTGTGATAGCGGGGCGCGAGATTGAGCGGCTGCAAAATTTTTACGCGGAAGCAAATGAAACGGGCGAATTGTTTATGATTTTCGGAAGCGCGGGTTTTTTGGAGCTGGTCGCATTTCGAGATTCGGCTGCAAAAAAATTAACAGTGGAAAAAAAAGTCGGTTTAGTTGTAAAGTGTCGTTGACAAAAATGGCAGGAGCGACTTTTCCTTGCTCGAACGTACCGACCGCCACTTCGGAGTTTTTTTCAAACGGTCGTCACGCTCGTCGCAGCCGCTCCTGCTTTTTCCCCACGCAGGGAAAATCGGTTTAGAAACTTCGTCGAAAGAGATACGAAGCCCTGATAAAAAAGGTTCTCGCGTTTCTCTCAAATTTCGGTTCTAGCTGTCCGGTAAAAGGGCTAAATCCGTTGTAATTAAAATTATCGTTGTAGCCGACGTAAAGCGCGGTTCCCGGATTCGGGTTATAACCGAACAACAATTGCCCGGCGGCTCTCGACGACAGCGTGTCGTAATCAACGCGCGTGCGAACAAACGCGAAGCGCGTGAATTGATAAGTCGAGCGCAAGGTAAAAATGTTTGTATCGAACGCAGTGCGTCCGGTGTCGTTGCGTGTCAGACGGGCTTTTGTGTAATCGAGCGAAACGCGCAGCGGGTCAATGGGTTTGTAATTAAATCCCAGATTCAAATCAAACTGCCGCCCGACACCGGGATCAAGCGACGGCTCATCAGGTTCGACTATTGTCGGATCATTCGGGTTTAGCGTGAGCAATCGCAAATATTCATCAAAAGCCGCTTGATAAACCAAAGCCGCCGGGCTGACTCGCGGATAACGATTTCCGCCGCCGAAATCGAAATCATAAGCGTTCCAGATTGTGCCGATAAATCCGTAAGCGCTGAATTGTTTATTAAAAGTTTTGCTAACGTTGGCGCTCAGATAAGGCTGATAAGTCGAGCGTTCGGGCGCACCGAAAAATGCTCCGCTGTTCGGTCGGGTCGGAGCGCGTTTTAACCCGAATTCTTCTTCGAAAAGCCGCTCGTAGCTAAGTCCTCCGCCGAAATTGACGTAGGTGCTTCCCTGCAAAGTCAGATTGACGTTTGAGCCGAGATTGGCGTCCTGCGAGCGTCCTTTCCAATCGTAAGCAACGCTTGCATTGTGACGCCAATCGGCGCGCAGGAGAAATCCTTTCGATTTCGGTTCTGTGCTGAGACGGCTGCCCCAGAAAAGCGAGTTTGTATTTACACGGCGCGTAAAACCGGCATCGGCGCGATAATCTTTCGAGCGCCCGACGGCTTCGATAATCCAGCCGCGATTTTTCTCGGTGTAGTCCAGATTCCAGTAATATCCGACGCCGTTTCCGACGCGATATTGTCGAAACGTATTTCCGCCGCAAATTTCTCTATTCCTCTGCGCCTGTATTTGATTTAAATCTGGTTCAAAAGCGGCTTCACGAAAACAAGTCCGCGAATTGCTGCCGACCACTTGAAATTGCGAAACGAGCTTGGGGCTGTATTTGATACGCCCGTCAAAACCCGCGAGAAAATTGCGCTGTTCGGGAAAAATGCGAGAAGTGCCGAAAAACCCGACGTTGTTTTCTCTGCCGAAGTCGCGTTTTACGCGGACGACGGCGAAATGAGCGTTTTTGTCCAGAAACTCGTCTATTCCCGGTCGAACCGAAGGATCGTTGCGGTCTTCTTCATCATAATTTCCCGGCGCTTTGTCAGTCGCCGCGAGAAAACCGAACGAGGTTTTGCCGATTTTTCCGGTTAATTTTGCCGCCGCATCCGGGTCAATAATCTGGCGCGAATAAAAAACCTGGAGAGGCGATTGGAAAATCTCGACGCCTTCTAAGAAAAATGGGCGTTTTTCCTGAAAGAAAATCGGAAAACGCTGGTTTGCCGTTACAACGGGCGCGTCGGCTTCGATTTCGGCGAAATCCGGGTTTATTGCCGCGTCGAGCGTGACGTTCGGCGTGATGCCGAATTTCATCGTGACGCCGATGTCTTGTTTAATCGGTTGATTGACAAATCTGCCGGGATCGGGCAAAACGCCGTTCGGGTTGAGAGTCGGATGAAAAATGCCTCTATCGTTCAGAATGTATCGCGGAATCGTGCGCGTCCGGCGTCCGGTTTCCGAGAGCGTGATGCTCGGCACGATTTCCAGCGTGCGTTCGGTTTTGATGTTTTCGAGTCCGGTGATTTTGCCGTGTTTGACAAGCGTGCCGGAAATGTTGCGGTCGTCGGGCATCCACGAATCAATTTCATCGTTGAACCTGTCAATGTTGCGCGCCACATTGAAGCCCCACATTTTTCCTTTTCCGGCGGTATAGCGTAGAGATTTAAACGGAATTTTGACTTCGACAACCCAGCCGTCGGCGACGATTGAGCCTTTCGATTCCATCACGATGTCAACCGAAAAATCCTGTCCCTGACCTTCTGTGACGATTCCGTCCATCTGAATTCCGAGCGGGTTAAAGCCGAGAATATAAGCGCGGCGCTGGTCGTTGTAAGTGTCGAGCCAGACGCGCACGTTGTCTTCGCCGAAAACATTATCGCGGCTGGCAACCGTTGCGCGAATTTTATCCGGCTCGTCAAAACAGTGAAATGCGAGATAAAGATGCCGCTCGTCATAGCCGAGATAAGCGATTGTCGGTTTTGAAGGCGCAGAATTGTCGCCGGGCGAAACTTGATAAAAATCCTTGAAAGTCGCTGCTTGCTGCCAAACCGCTTCGTCCAATTTGCCGTCAATTACCGGCGACTGCTCAAAACGCGGGATTCGCATCGGCTCGGCTTTTTCGGGCGGCAAATTAAAGCGCGATTTTTTTACGGCGCTGTTTGCGTCTTTATCATCATTGTTCTTATTTTTTTTTGCGTCGGATTTCTTCTTATCGTTTGCAGTCGGCGTGCTTTTTGGGGAAGGCTCGGCTGATGTCCTGACGATGTTTGCCTGCGGGGGCGGCGCATCTTGAGAATAAGCTGCTGTTGATAAAAATAAAAATGCGGTTAAGAGCAGAACTTTCATTATAATTTCGTATTTAAAGCTGTTTGTTTGAGCGAAAATGAAGACATTTCTTAAACGCGAGCCGAGCCGAAAAGTTTCAAGCAAACTACGAAAAATTTAGTGAGCGGTTATTTTTTAATCCAATAACCGCTCACTAATTATTTTTTTAGCCGAAAAGCGGATTACGCAGCGGCACGAGATAAAAATTGTTGTGAGAGATGCGGACGTTTGATGCGCTGCGAATATAAATTTGCCCGTCGGCGGTCGTGCGTAATTTGTAATTGGAGTTTCCGCCGCCGATTTTCCAAACGGTCGAGTTTCTTGTGTCTTTCGGCTCGCCGTTCGGCTCGATGCCTTCAAACGTGACGTTTTTGGTCGTCGCTTCGAGCGTTGCCGAAACGTCCTGGTTTAAAGTCAAAACGGTTTCGCCGCTAATTGTGTTTGTCGAGAGAGACGTGAAATTGCCTTCGAGAGCAATATTGCCGTCAGTAGTTTTAATGCGCGCATCGCCGTCGAATCCGATTACGCGAACCCGACCCTCGCGCGACGTAACCGACAAATTACCGCCCGAATCGCGCACGTCAATCGCACCGTTCCCGCCGTCAAGCTCCACTTTTCCGGTAACGCCGTCAACGCGAATTTCTCCGCCGGACATAATTTTGACGTTCGATTTGCGCGGGACATAGATTTCAAGACGATAACGCTCGACTGTTTCGGGAATGTTTATACGAATTTCAGAACCGTTTTTTTGCAGTGAAGGCTTATAGTTGCTCTCTCTTGCTTGATGCGTAAAATTGAAAGAAACTTCCGATTTGTCCCAGCCGCGAATGCGAACAGCGCCGTTGCGCGCCATTACGCTGAGATTCGGAGCGCCTTCGACATCCAGATTATAGGTTTGGCGGCGGCTGAGCGCAAAATGGTTATATTCTCCCGGCGAATCTTCATCCATATCGAGGTCAATGTCAATATCCAGGTCCATATCAACATCAATTTCCGGTACGGAAGCGCGCGCCTCTTCAACGGAGCGCCTGATTTCTTCCTGATCAATCTTCATCGCTTCTTTAGCGGCTTTTTTTGACTCTGCAATTGCTTTCCTGATTTCCTGCCGCGTTTTTTCGTCTATATAAACGCTGCCTTCAATTGCAGGTGTCGGCGGAGCCGGCGGAGCCACGACAACGTTTGGCTTTACCTTCACTTTCGGAGGTTTCGGGGTTTTTACTTTCGGACCGAAATCGCCGTGGAAATCAGCATCCGGTTCGTCAGTCTGGCTCAACAGATTGACCGCTGCTTTAGGCGAGCGCCCATCCTGATTCCGGCGAATGTTAATCGTGCCGTTGACGCTGTTCAAGCGGACCGGAATTTGTCCGTCGCCGAGCTTTCCGTAAAGATTGGTGTTGACGTACTCACCCTTTTTGACGAGTAAACCAAAATCATTGCTGATATTGCCGTGAACGGTCGAGGCTTTGACAATTGCATCAACATCGGAAGGAAGCTGTAACTTAACTGTGCCGTTGACGGTATCAAGTTTGATTTCGCGGACGTTGCTCAGGCTGTCAAAACCGACGTTGAGCGTGCCGTTAACGGTTGTGATATTCACCGAACCACGCAGGTTTTGGGCGGTCACATTGCCGTTGACGCTCGAAGATTTGACGATGTTCGTCATTCCGGCGAGTGTCACGTTGCCGTTGACGGTTTCGACTTCATTGAGTATGGCGTTGCGCGGGACGGTTAGTTTGTAATCAACCGAATATTCCGTGCAGCGATTGTCATTGCCGTTTGACCAGGTTTTGTGATCTTTGTCGCTGCGACTGACAGTGATATTGCGGTCTTTGCCAAACTCGGTTTCAACGCGCACCCAATTTGGATTGGCGTCAATCTCAATCTCAATATCTTCGGGTTTTTCGCACTGAATCCGCTTTGTGGCTTCAACTCGCACTTCGTTTCTGTCCCAAGCCCCGACATCAACCTTGCCGTTGACGTTTGAGAGCGAAACGCGCCCGTTCGGATTAAGCGGATATGTTTGATCAAAACGCGAATCCTGTGCGGGCGTTTCGACAGTTTGTGCTTTTTCATCCCGGGCGAAATTTGTCGTAACTGGTTGCAAGCGCTGAGCGGGCTGCGGCTCGCCGGCGGCGCTTCCCGCCGAAATCATACCGGCAACTAACAATGAAATTATCCAAGACATCTTACTTTTTCCTTTTATTTGATGATGACGTTTAACGTGTTCCTGAACTAAAAACACCAGCGAGGAAAAATTTGTGACAAAAAATTTTTGCTTTCTTTCAAAACAATAGTTCGGGCAGTTTTTGACAAATCAAAGCTAATTGTTTTAGTTGTTTGCGACCAAACCAACAATTAATAAGAATCGGCTTTGATGATGGCGCACAATCGAAATTCCAAATGTCTTATTCAATGTGATAAGTCGTAACGCAGATTTCTGCCGGTTTTGTTTTCCGCCGCGCGTAGTGTTTACTCAAAACTCAACATTCTCACTTTAAGCCGTCCTTCGGTGGCGTATGAATGCGCCTTCGCCGACAGTTTTTAAAATTCTTGTTTTTTTTCTTTAATTTGCATATCGCAGAAATTCCATTTTCAAGAAATTTATCCAAAAATTAACATTAAACTATTGACACACTTTTATTATGATAATAAAGTGTTTGCGATAAAGCGATTTTACATCCTTGCTAAGTTTTGTGAATAGCTTTATTAAACTCAAACTAAAACTTTACAGAAGAAGAAGGAGCACCAAATGTCGTTCTCGAGAATGAGTAAGCTTGGACTCAGAGTATTAGTATTAGCCGTATTGTTTACTCTGATGTTTTGGACAAATAACGCTAACCGGGTCAGTGCGGAATGTTCATATTCGGGTTGTATGATACAAGGATATAATCACTGTTATGGAGCTGGAGGCGGTGATTATTGGACATCTAAATGCGTCGAGGCGGTTGATGAATATTGCTATGTAAATTGCGATAACCCTTAATGGCAGCCTTACAAATGGCAAGAATCTAACAAATATAAACATTGAAATTAGATTCTTGCCAATACTAATAACTATAAAAAACAGGATAAGCTATTGCTAAGAATTCTCACTTCGTCAATTACTAAATACCTCAACTCCTTCAAAACTCTAACTCTTCTTACTTTAATATTTATCTATGATTGGTCTTATATTGCAAAGCCGCCGATAGCCGTCGGCGTGGACGGGTATTATTACGTTTTGCAATTGAATAGTTTACTTATAGATGGAAAACTCTATTATTCAAGTTCTACTCCGGTTCTCTTTTATTTGATGTTGTTTTTTAACTACATCATAGATGATACGGTTTTTACTATTAAAATTACCGCTATTGTATTACATCTCTTGTTTTCTTTAGCAATCTATCTAATCATATCCAACCTTACAAAAAATAAGTGGCTGGGGTTATTAGGCTGTGCATTGCTAACTGTTTCCAACCTGCACTTGTTTATGCTCGCAAACTTTATTAAATCGTTGTGCGGATTGACCTTTTTAACGTGGGCTGGCTTTAATCTAATCAAATTTCTGGAAACAAAAAATAAATTGTGGCTTGGAGCTTCCGTATTTCTTTCCGTACTAGCAGTGTTTAGTCACAAATCAATTTTTTTCATCCTTCTAATACTGCTCTTTTTGATGTTCCTTATCTATCTAACCTTTTATGTATTCACCGAAAAATGGAAACGTATTACAGCAATAGTATTTTTATTTATCCTTTTTCTAAGTCCCCAAATTGTTCTTTATCAATCCTTAATTTCTCTTCCTCAATGGTTATTAAACGAAATCTCCGGCAAAACTTATTGGGCTTTTGGGAAAGCGATCTTTGTGGAAGTATTTTTTCTACTGGTTTTAAGTTTTTTGGTTATTTCATATAGCGTTTATTTCCGGCACCGATTATCATCAACAGCTCTTACCTTATTTTGTGCCATAGCGGCGTGGAGCATCTTAATAACTTTGAATCCATTCATTAATCCAAATGATTACAGTTCCGAACCCATTATTGAACGCCTAAGAGCGCTTGCATATATCCAGATTGCAATTCTGACACCGGGACTTCTTTGGATGATTCTAAGCACGCATAAAGAGTCTCTCCCTTATGCTCTTGCGGCAATAATACCGTTAATTTGCCTGGGGCATATATTAGGAGAAATTCCCCATGACATTGAAGATGACTATTTAGAAAGGCGAGCACAGATTATTCAAAATCTTCCTAAATACAAA
>DASVQU010000085.1:0-4368 GCA_036388995.1 Pyrinomonadaceae bacterium
GATAAACTGAAAATCAAAATAGACGTTGCGCCCGAAGCTGAAAATTTTCGTTTGCCGAGCTTTTTGCTGCATCCTTTGATTGAAAACGCCGTCAAATACGGAATGCAAACGAGTTCGATGCCGCTTGAAATCGAAATTCGGGCGCGAAAAGAAAACGGGCGGCTTTTCCTTGAAATCAGCAACACCGGAAAATGGATTGATACGACGGCAAACGGTTTTGCGCGAAACGGTAAATCAACGCACATCGGTCTGCACAACGTGCGAAAACGGCTTGTGCAGGCGTTTCCAAACGAACACAAATTTGAAACTTTCGAGCGCGACGGGCGGGTTTTTGTTCGTTTGGAAATCGGGAACGAATGAAACAAATCTGGAAAGCGGCGATTGTTGACGACGAGCGTTTGGCGCGGAATAAATTGCGGAAAATGCTGGCTGAATTTCCTAACGTTGAAATTGTCGGCGAAGCCGACGGCGTTGATTCGGCGATTGAAGTTATCGAGAAAAGCACGCCGGATGTTGTTTTTCTCGACGTTCAAATGATCGGCGCGAGCGGATTTGATTTGCTCGAAAAAGTCGAAGCAGATTTTCAGACAATCTTTGTCACAGCTTACGACGAATACGCGATTCGCGCTTTTGAAGTCAACGCGCTCGATTATCTTCTCAAACCCGTCAAACCGGAGCGGCTCAAACAGGCAATCGAAAAGCTTTCCGCGCAACCGAAAACCGAAATTACAGCAAAAGTTTTAGAGCCGGACGATTTTTTGTTTCTCACTTTCGGCAAAAAATCGAAATTCGTCCCGGTAAACTCAATCAAATATATTCTGGCGGCTGACGTTTACACCGAAATTTGCATTGCGACGGGCGAACGGGCTTTGCTTTTAAAACCGCTCAACGATTGGGAACGGCAGCTTCCGCAGAAAAATTTCGTTCGCATTCACCGTTCTGCAATCGTCAATCTGGCTTTTGTCGAGCGCGTCGAAAATCAATTTAATTATTCTTATCGAGTTTTCCTGAGCGGCGAGCCGAAGCCGGTTTCAATGAGCCGTCGTTTTGCCGCCAGACTCAAAGAACGGTTTTGATTTTTAATTGCTGATTCCAAAAAAATCGAAGTTCAGGCGCAAAGTCGTCCCGAAAACGTTTAAATCGCCCGGATTAGTCGTCGCGTCCTGCTGCCGCATATAATAAGCGTCGAGCGTCAGATTTTTATAAAGTTTTTTGCTGGCGCCGCCGATCAGACGAAGGCGCGAAAATTTTTCGGCTGCCGAATCGTAAAAAACTTCCGCCGAAACAAACGGTTTGAAGCCGAAATTTTCGACCTTTATTTCGCGCTCGGCTTGCAGGCGGTTGCGATAAACCCATTTATCGGCGCGCGAGTTTCTGGCTTGATATTCATATTGATTCCGGTTGCTGACGCCGAATTTGCCAAATGCTTTGCTCAGGGTCAGAAAAGCGATAAAACGGTTTTCGTAATTTTTGCGGTTTCTGACGGTTTCCGTGAAGCGGTACAAATATGACGTTCCGGCGGTCACATTTTTATTGAGTTTGTAGGCAAACCCGAAACCTGCGCGGTCGTCGGTAAATCTTCGTTGATCGCCGCAGAAACGCAAAACGCCGTTCAGATTTAAAGTTAATTTTTTTGTCACCGGCAAGCCGATTACGGTTTCGTGCCAGATTTGATTATCGTCGCGGTCTGGTGGTCGGGCAGTTTGAGCGTTTGCGGAAACGGTTAAAAACAGCAAAAAAAAGACGGCAAATAAATTCTTTTTCAAGTTTCGATTCCTCATGTTCAAGCTTTGACGTAATCAGTTCAAAAGAAAAGATAAGACGCATAAACGTTAATTGCAATTGAGGCGCGATAAAAAAACAATTCAATGCGCAGCGTTTCTTCGGGACTGTTTTCGAGCAAAATCAGCGGTTAGCTTAGAAATAAAAAACAACTATCAATTCTCCGCGCTAAATTCTCCGTTTTCGATTATTTTTCGCGCTTCGACAATGGCTTCTTCCGGATTGCGGACGCGCTCATCGAGCTGCATCTCGTAAACGGCGTCTAAAATTTCTTTAAATTGCGGCGACGGTTTTAAGCCCAATTCGATTAAATGTCTGCCCATCAAAATCGGCTGCGGCGCTGCTCGTTCCACTTTTAAATCTTTAACTTTTTCGATAAACCATTCCTGCGCCTCTGCGGTTTTAAGTTTTTCCGGCGGCAGCCAAGGCGCATTTCTGCCCAAGCTGTCGGCTTTGGCGACGCGGTAAAGCAAATCCAATTCAACGCGCCGAGCGAGGCGGCGAAATGCGCCGTCGCCCAAATCTCCTCTGTTTTTATAAAATTCGCCCGGACGCAGATGATTTCTGACCAATTCAACAACTTGATTCCGAACGTCGTAGCCATCGAGCGTGAAAATGCCCAAGCGGTCGAGAAAAGAAACTGTCGGCTCGACTCCGGCTTCGTCGTGTCCGTGTGAGCGCCACGCGCCGTCAAAAAAACGGGTTGTCGCCGGTTTCCCGAAATCGTGACAGAGCGCACCGAGCATTACGGCAACTCGTTTCGGATACGGCAAATCGTCAATCAATTTCCGGGCTTCATCAACAACGAGCAAAGTATGAACGTCCAAATCGCCTTCGGGATGCCATTCCGGGTTTTGCGGAACGCCGATGAGCGCAGTTAATTCTGGAAACAGTTTTTCGGCGATTTTCAAATCGTAAAACCATTTTAATCCGATTGAAGGTTTTTCGGCTTTGAGCAGCAGCTTTTCAAACTCGCCCCAAATCCGCTCTTTCGGCAAATCGGACAAATCAATCGAATGGCAAAGCGCGGCGGTTTCCGACTCGATTTCAAAATCAAATCTGGCGGCAAACTGCGCCGCACGCAGAACTCTAAGAGAATCTTCGACAAAAGTTTCCGGCGCGACAACGCGAATCAGCTTTCGTTCAATATCTTTACGCCCGTCAAACGGATCAATAATTTCGCCGTTTAATGGGTCTTGCAAAATTGCGTTAATCGTAAAATCGCGCCTTTTGCAAGCTTCTTCAAACGACATTTGCGGGTCGCCTTCAATCGTAAAACCGCGATGTCCGCGCCCGGTTTTGCGCTCGCGGCGGGGCAGGGAAACGTCTAGATTGTTTCCGATTTTGTAAACCGTAAACGCTTCGCCCACAGCATCCACTTTTCCGAATCGTTCGAGAATTTCGCGCAAGCGGTGCGGTTCGACGCCGTAAACTTCAACGTCGAAATCTTTTGGCTCAATGCCCATCAAAAAATCGCGGACGCAACCGCCGACGAGCAGCGCGCGACCGCCGTTTTCTTTGATAATTTCAGCGAGCCTGATGATTTTTGCGGGAAGTTTTTGCACTTGAAAAAACTATTCTTGACTGTTCGGAAAAACGATGCGGACGTTTCGCATTCGCGGCAGACAATTCAAAACCTGCACGCGGGCGATTTCGGTCATTTCGGAATCGGCGAGATACCAGATTTTTACCCAAAAAGTGCGAGTTTCGCCGTGAATCGCAAACGTCGAGCCGTCTTTAATTACTGGGACGGTTTCGGCGATTGTGCCTTCTTCAAGTTCTTCAATGAGTTCGGGCACAAACGGGCGAAAAGTCTCGAACTGCAAAGTGATGTCGTCTTCGTCAACGTCCGCTGGCGGCAGCTCGATTTCTTCGGTTGATTCGAGCAGCAGGCTGTTTTCGATTTGTTCGTTGCGCGTTTTGTGAATCGCCATAATTTTTTTCTTAATTTGCTCAACCAAATCATAGCATTTGCCAAACGACGCGCAACCGTCGCCCGCTTTTTAAAGACAGTTTTAAATTTTCGGTGTGTTTTGCTCGAATTTACGATAAAATGTCGAAACCTAATTTATGCCAATAAACGATAATTCAGATTCGGACGAGCAAATAAAATCGGATGACAAGCTGAGTTCCGGCGCTGAAGGACTCGACGACGTTTTGCGCGGCGGTTTTCCGGCAAACCATATTTATCTGCTCGAAGGCGAGCCGGGAACCGGAAAAACGACGCTCGCGCTGCAATTTCTGCGCGAAGGCGTCGAGCGCGGCGAACGAGTTCTTTACGTCACTTTGTCAGAGACTAAGGATGAATTGATAAACGTCGCTCGCTCGCACGGCTGGTCGCTCAATGGCGTTGATATTTTTGAATTGCTGCCGTCGGGCGACAGTCTCAAGCCGGAATCGCAATATACGATTTTTCACCCTTCGGAAATCGAGTTAAACGAAACGACGGCAGCGGTTTTGGCTGAAGTCGAACGAATTAATCCGCGCCGCATAATTTTCGATTCTTTGTCGGAAATGCGTCTGCTGGCGCGCGACCCGCTGCGTTATCGCCGCCAGATTCTCGCTCTCAAACAATATTTTACGCCG
>DASVQU010000086.1:0-49312 GCA_036388995.1 Pyrinomonadaceae bacterium
AAGTAAAGCAGATGAGCTTAATCGAGTGCGAAAAGTCGAATTGGAAAAACGACTCGAAGGCATTGACGGGAAGATCGAAGAGCTAAACAACAAAAAAAGTCAGCTTTTAGTTAAATATACCGAAGAATACCCGGAAGTCATTCAAGTTAATGAGCAAATCGCAACTTGGCAGCAAACCAAAGAAAAACTTCAGCGCGAAAATTCTCAAAAAATTGAAAAGGAAGGTCAAAAATTAAAGCGCGAAGCTGAAAATTTAATTCTGACCGGGCTTCAAGCCAAGCTTCAAGCCGCCATTAAACAGGAAAACGATTCAAAAGCGGCTTATTTACGCGAGCGCGCGGCGGCTAACGTGCAAGGTCAATCGGAAATCAAATTGCTGACGCTGACGCAGGAAATCGAAACCAACCGCAAGCTGCTCGATAACGCTTTGCAGCGTCAAAAAGTGCTTGAATTGGAAAAAAACGATTCGCGCCCGAACAACATCAAGGTGACGCGCCGCGCTGAAGGCGCCGCGCTGGCGGGACCGAACCGTCAGCGCAACATTACGATTGCGTTTCTGGCTTCGCTGATCTTCGGTGTCGGTCTCGCGTTTTTGCTTGATTATCTCGATGATTCGATTAAATCGAGCGACGATGTGGGACGACATCTCGGTTTGCCGACGCTGGCGCTGATTCCGCATTACGGCAGTCTTGAACGCTCGGTTGCGCGCGGCAAGCTCACGGCGGGAACCGCCGCCGCGAGCGGGAGCGGGGCGTCAACGGCAATGGTGGCGCTCGACGATTCGCGTTCCGCGCTCGCCGAAGCGTATCGCCATTTGCGAACGAGCCTGCTGTTTTCCTCAGCCGGAAAACCGCCGCAGACGATTCTGGTCACCTCTTCGCAGCCGTCCGAAGGCAAAACGACGACCGCCATCAATACGGCGATCACGCTCGCGCAAGCCGGAGCCGATGTCGTTTTGATTGACTGCGATTTGCGCCGCCCGCGCTTGCATCATCATTTTCAACTCGAAAACACGCACGGTTTGACAAACTTTTTGTCCGGTGAGCGCAACACGGCTGAGTTGATCAAAGAGTGTGACAAGCTGCCGAACTTGAAAATCGTCACCAGCGGTCCGATTCCTCCGAATCCGGCGGAATTGTTAAGCTCAATCGAGATGCGGAACTTGATAGACTTTTTACGAAGCAATTTCAAGCACGTCATTATTGACTCGCCGCCCGCGATTTCCTTTACCGATGCGGTTATTCTTTCGACTCTAGTTGACGGCGTGATTATCGTGGCGATGGTCGGCAAGAGTTCGATTCATATGATCAAACGCTTCCGTCAGCGCCTGACCGGAGTCGGCTCGCGCATCTACGGCGTCGTGCTGAACGGTTTGAAACGGCACTCGGTTGACTACGGCTATTACGGCTATGGTTACAGCTATTACTATACCTACAACGACGATGAAACTGCGTCCAACGGTAACGGCAGCACTAACGGAAACGGAACGAAAAAATCAGAATAAATTTTCAATTCCAATCAAAAAAAACGGGGCTTTTATAAGCCCCGTTTTTTTTGTTCCGCAAAATCTCTCAAAGCCGTTTTCCAATCCGGCAAAGGCTCGAATCCGAATTTTTCGGAAATCAAACAATGCAGTTTGGAATTATCGGGACGCGCCGCCGGACGCTGCAAGGAGGCGCTTAAAGTATCGGTGACTTGTTCGATTCTGATGCCGGGAACCGTGCGGAGAAAACCCGCATAACTGGTTCCTTCACCAGAGTTTACGACATGATAAATCCCCGGCAAATCGGCTTGGGCAAGCTCGCGCAAACGACGCGCTAAATCCGCCGCATAAGTCGGCGTGCCGAATGCGTCGTTAATCGCCGTGATTGATTTTCCGGCGAGCAGCATTCCGACACCCTGACTCAAAAAATTTCCGCCGCCTTCGCCGAAAATCCAGCCGCTGCGAACGACGATTGCTCGTGCAAGCGCCGCTTGCGCCAGACGCTCGCCCGCGAGCTTTGCCGCTCCATATTTGCTCAGCGGATTCGGGTCGTCACGCTGCGTGTAATAACCGGAATGCGCGCCGTCAAAAACATAATCGGTCGAAATCGTTACCAGATTTGCGCCGGTTATACGACAAACGAGAGCTAAATTTTCCACGCCGTAAGCATTAGCCGCCCAATTTCTCCGGTCGTCCGTTTCGCAGCCGTCAACATTCGTCCAAGCCGCGCAGTTAATAACCGAATCGGGTTTTTCACGCTGCAAAAAAGCAAAAACCGATTCACGGTCGGCAATGTCCAAAATTTCGCGCCGGGCGGCAATAACTTCGTCGCCGATTGATTGGCAATAGCGAACCGTCGCTCCGCCGACGAGTCCGGCTGCGCCCGTGATTAAAATTTTCATAAATTGCTGTAGCGGCATAAATCGCTCAGCGAAAGATTGCCGCCGCACAAAATTAAAACTATGTTGTCGTTCGGGTTGAATTGATTTTTTAAACGCGAAGCCGCCGCCAGCGTGCAGGAAGACGCCGGTTCGGTTAATACTTTTAATCTTTCGAGAATAAATTTTAGAGCTTCAACCGCCTCGCGGTCGGAAACGACTGTTACGCTTTCGATATTTTCCTGCGTCAATTGCAAAGTTCTAACCGAAACCGCAGGCGCGCCGAGAGTTTTGGCAATTGAAGTAATTGCCGGAAGCTCTACGATTTGTCCGGCGTCGAGCGCTTGCGACATCGCATCAGCGCCTTCGGTTTCCACGCTCCAAATCCTCGCTTCGGGTTTGAGCGCTTTAATTGCAATCGAAACGCCGCCCGCCATCCCGCCGCCGCCAATGCTTGCAAAAACATCGGTCGTTTCCGGCAAATCTTCCAGAATTTCCAAACCGATTGTTCCTTGCCCGGCAATCACGAGCGGGTCGTCAAACGGATGAACTAAAACGCGCCCTTCGGCTTGATAATGATTAAGCTCGGCAAAAGCGGCGGCAATCGTCGGCAGCAATTCTATTCTCGCGCCGTACCCGCGCGCGGCGTCGAGGTAATTTTGCGGAGTCGTTTCCGGCATTAGAATAACGGCGTCAACTCCCAAAACGCTCGCGGCATAAGCGACTGCCTGCGCGTGATTTCCACCGCTGACGGCGACCACGCCCGCTCGTCTTTCCGCTTCCGACAAGCTCAGCAGTTTGTTAAAAGCGCCGCGAACTTTAAACGAACCTGTTTTTTGAAACAATTCGAACTTGACGAAAACGTTTGTTCCCAAAAGTCGGCTCAGCGCTTCGCTTCGTTCGAGTCCGGTGCGTTTAACGAACGGTTTGATTCTCTCGCTCGCCTGTTTTATCGATGCTAAATCCATAATTTTTCCCAACAGAAACACGACCGTAAGGAAGTGTGCTTTATTTTTACACACTCCCTTACGGTCGTGTTTCTGTTGCGGCTTTGATTTCAAATCCGTATTGCCGGCGAAAATAATTCTGATATTCGCCGCTTCTGACACGCGCCACCCAATCCTGATTTTCCAGATACCAGCGAACTGTTTTTTCCAAACCGCTTTCCCAAGTCTCACGCGGTTTCCAGCCTAATTCGGTTTCGATTTTCCTGGGATCAATCGCATAACGGCGGTCGTGTCCGAGACGGTCTGTGACGAATTTTATTAAGCTGTGCGGTTTATCGAGCGCGTTCAAAATTGATTTCACGACATCCAGATTTTCACGTTCGTTGCGCGCGCCGATGTTGTAAATTTCTCCGGTTTTACCTGTTTCCAAAACCTGCCAAACGGCTCGCGCGTGGTCGTCAACAAAAATCCAATCGCGCACATTTTTCCCGTCGCCGTAAACCGGCAGCGGTTCGTCGTTGAGCGCATTGGCAATCATCAGCGGAATCAGTTTTTCGGGAAATTGCCGCTGCCCGTAATTATTGCCGCAACGCGTAATCACCGTGTCGAGTCCGAAAGTGTGTTGAGTGGCGCGAACAAAATGCTCGGCGGCGGCTTTTGACGCGGCATAAGGTGAATTGGGCGCAAGCGGCGAAGTTTCCGTGAAAAAATCGTCGGAATCGTCCGGCAAGCTGCCCATTACTTCATCGGTCGAGACCTGACAAAATCGTCGGACATTTTTCGAGCGAGCGGCGTCGAGCAAAACCTGTGTCCCTAAAACATTGGTCAAAACAAATTCGTTTGCGGATTGAATGCTCCGATCAACATGCGATTCGGCGGCGAAATTGATAATGGCGTCCGTTTCTTCGGGCAAAGCCGCGAGAACCGTCGCGCGGTCACAGATGTCGCCTTTGACGAAATTGTATCGGCTTTCATCAACGCCGCTTAGGTTTTCAAGATTTCCGGCGTAGGTTAAAGCGTCGAAATTTGTGATTTCAACGTCATCGGTTTCGGACAAAATCAAATGGATGAACGCCGAACCGATAAATCCTGCGCCGCCCGTAACAAAAAACTTTCTCATCTTTGTTTCAAGAAAAATTTAGCTTTCCAATCTTCGCATCTCGCGCAAAATTAAATCCGCGTGTTGTCGCGGATTGTTGATATTTTTCAGCACAATTGTCGCGCCGCTTTCGCCCGCATTGTCAATGACGAGATTTCCGTAACCGAAAAGACGCTGCCGGAAATTGGCTGAAACGGTCACGTCCTGAATTTTGCCGAGCGCGACAAATTGAGTTTGCCGACTGAAAAAGCCCGTGTCAATTTCGAGCTTGGCGTCGGTTAATTTGTATCGCACCAGATTGTGCCGGAAATGATAATAAGCCGGAATCAAAAACAGCAGCAGCGCGAGCAAAACCGACAAAACCATCAACCAAACCGACAGCCCGAAAACAACGCCGAGATAAAGCAAAATCCCGCCCAAAATCGCCGCGCCGAAAAAAGCCGTAACGTAACCGATTTTGACGAAAAGCAGCGTCGGGCGGATATTGAAAATTACCAGCTCTTTTTCATCATCTGCAATTTGCGGTTTTTCGCTCGGCGGTCGAGCGATAACCGTTTCTTCATCGGAAAACGAGTCGATTGTTTTGACGGCGCTCGCCGGTTCGCCGCAAACGCTGCAAAATCGTGCCGATGCCGGAACTTCGGCGCCACAATTGATACAAAACATAACCGTCCGCTCCTCTTAAAACTCCGAAATTCGGAAGCGCGGTTATGATACAAAATTTACGTGCGGCGGCAAACCGAATAAAAAAATGGCGAAGTCTGAGGGAAGACTTCGCCTAAGTGACGAGAACAAAACTTTTTCTATTTTCTATTAAACTTTTCGGGAGAAAGTTTATTGCGTAGCAAGCCGGATGCGTCCGTCGGGCAATCTTTCGACCGCCGCGCTCGGAACGTAAATGGTTTTCGGCGGCTCGTTTTTCGCTACCTGAGGAACTTCTTTTTTCGCCAGCTTGGCGACGTTCGGGATAAAATTCGGATTGCGGATTTGCTCGTAACGCGCCGTGATTCGCGCGACGTAATCGCGGGTTTCGCGGTACGGCGGAATTTGATTGCCGTATTTCATCACAGCGCCTTCGCCGGCATTATAACCGGCTAGCGCGAGTCGCAAATCCTGACCGAAAGTGTCGAGCAGCCAGCGCATATATTTGACTCCGGCGTCAATGTTTTGCTGCGGATCGAAGATGTTCGTAACTCCGAATCTAACGGCGGTTGCGGGCATTAACTGCATCAAGCCGCTCGCGCCTTTGTATGAAACCGCGCGGCGTTTAAAGCTCGATTCCTGATTCATCTGCGCGTAAATCAACAAAGGATCAACATTATAGCGCGCCGATGAAGTCGCAATATAATTGTCAATTACGGCATCGCCGGTCGTAAAGCTGCCGAGAGATTTATTAAAAGACATTCTCGCCGCCGGTTGTTGCTGCCAGGACGTTCCGGTCATTACAATCGGAACAACCGTTCTGTTTTTTGAGGTTTGCTGCGCGTTCGATTTCTTTTGAGTTTTGACAATAGGTTTCGAGGTTTCCGGCGCGTAAACCTTGACGCCGCTCGCCAGATCGAAATTATCTATGACGCGCTGGCGCGTTTGCGCCGATGCCGCTGTAACCGCAAAAATGAGGCTGAAAGAGGCGAAATAAAGACAGACTTTTCCCATCGGAATAGAGCGTTCCTTCCCGTTAGTTTGAGATAAATCGGGGCGAGTTAATTTATCGAATTACTTTTTTATTTTGGCTGTTAGCTGAAAAGAGACTTTAAAAGCAGGCACGATTTCGGCTCTGCTATCAAAGAGAAATTTCTATAGAAACTTGTTTTCCAGAAAATTAAACATTTTTGGCAAAGTTTTTTCATTTTGTTTGACACACCTTAAAATATTTCGGCTTGCTCTTGCGCCCGGTTCGTGGCAAATTCTTTGTTATTGATTCATTTAAAAAATTTTGAGGAGTTTTAGACTATGCCTAAAATCACAGCCGAAACCGTTGCGGGGACGGAAATGTTTGAAGTCGAAGCCGGGCGAAAATTGGTTTTGGCGCTTGAAGACCACGGTGTTGATATTCTGCACCGCTGCGGCGGAAACGCTCGCTGCACGACTTGCCGCGTCGAAGTTTTGTCGGGCGATCCGGGCGAAATCGGCGAACCGGAACGTGTGATTCTCGCCACCAAAACCGATTTGGGCGAGCGCACAAGGCTTTCGTGTCAGATTCGCGTGATTGACGATTTGCACGTCAAAGTTATCCGTCAGGCGAGCGTTGAAGGAATTGACGCGGGAAACCGCCCGGTTGATTAACGCATTTCAATTGTTTCGGACGAAAATCAACAATCCGTTTTAAAAGTACAAGGAGAAATTTATGGAAAATCAAAATCAAACTTATCCGTTCAGTTTGCCGCCGCTGCCTTATGCGTTTGACGCGCTTGAGCCGGTGATTGACGCGCAGACAATGCAGCTTCATCACGACAAACATCATCAGGTTTACGTTGACAATTTAAACAACGCGCTCAAAGACCACACGGAATTTCACAATCGTTCGCTTGAACAAATTCTGCAAAGTATCAACGAAGTGCCGGAAGCCGTCCGCACCGCCGTCCGCAATCACGGCGGCGGACATCATAATCACTCGATGTTCTGGCAAATTATGAAACGCAACGACGGCGCGGGACCGCAAGGCGCGACTTTGCAGTCGATTGAAAAATCGTTCGGCAGTTTCGACGATTTCAAAACCAAATTTAACGAAGCCGGAACAAAACTGTTCGGTTCTGGCTGGGTTTTTCTCGTAGTTGACAACGGCGAATTGAAAATTCAGCCGATGCCGAATCAGGATTCGCCCTTGATGAACAATTTGCAGGTCGTCATGGGCAACGACGTTTGGGAACACGCTTATTATTTGAAATATCAAAACAAACGCGCCGATTATCTCAAAGCCTGGTGGGATGTCGTGAATTGGGAAGTCGTCGGCGAACGCATTAACAATTTCCAAACCGGGAAATAGGAATACTAAAGCCAATCATCAATTAACGCGCAAAATGCAAAAGCAAACGGGATGAGTTAAAATAAACTCATCCCGTTTGCTTTTTAAAACGATGCAAGAAGAAAAAGTTTTAATCAATAATTTTATTAAGAAAAAGAAAAAAGAGCGTCTTCCAAAACCGGACTGGCTCAAAATCAAGCTCGGCGACCCGACAAACCAAAACGAAGTTTTGCGGCTGATCGAAGGCTTGAAATTACACACGGTTTGTCAGGAAGCGCGCTGCCCGAACATTTTTGAATGCTGGACTGATCGAACGGCGACGTTTATGCTCGCGGGCGACACTTGCACGCGCCACTGCGGTTTTTGCGCCGTCAACAAAGGCAAACCGGGCGAACTGGACACCGAAGAACCGCGTCACGTCGCCGAAGCCGTGCGGCATCTGAATCTCGCGCACGCCGTAATTACATCAGTCAATCGCGACGATTTGCCCGACGGCGGCGCATCGCATTGGGCGGAAACGATTTTGCGCGTTCGTGAACTGAATCCGACTTGCAAAGTCGAAGTTTTAATACCCGATTTTAACGGCGACGAATCCGCTTTGAACGCGGTTTTAGTCGCGCGCCCGGACGTTTTAAATCACAACACCGAAACCATTGCCCGCCTTTATCGCCGGGTTCGTCCGGATGCGAAATACGCGCAAACTCTAGAACTGCTCCAACGCTCGGCTTTTTACCGCGACACGCAGTTTCCGCAGATGAAAACAAAAAGCGGAATTATGGTCGGACTCGGCGAACAATTTGAAGAAGTCGTCGAATTGATGAAAGATTTACGCTCGGTTTCGTGCGACATTATGACTATCGGTCAATATTTGCAGCCTTACGAACGCCGTCTGCCGGTCGAGCGCTATGTCACGCCGCAAGAGTTTGCCGAATGGAAACGCATCGGTTTGGAAATGGGCTTTAAGCACATCGAATCGTCGCCGCTGACGCGCTCGTCATATCACGCGCGGCAGCAAACCGAATCCGGCGAGCAGCAAACAATTGTTCAAATTGCCAGAAATTAATCAGAGCGTCATTTTGCACGCTTGAGCAAATGGTTGTTTTAGACAAAAATTGGAAACAGCAAAATTTGAACGCAGTTGTTTTCGTGCAGGAAACCGGCAGCCGTTAAATTCTCGGCGCAAAGGAAATCGAACTTTAATCTCAGTATTTACGGCTAAGTTGTGATTCAACATTTTGTTGCGTATTTGCGCGAAGTGTTTTATAAATCATTCAGCATAAATGATGATTACGAAAAATAATTCTTCATACATTATGCTGTGATCTTGAAATCATATTGAGTTGAGTTTCATTAATGATATAAAAATGCCCTTGCCCAGTGCTCTAAATGATGAAGATTGGCAACTCCTCTTGGAGAGAATTCAAGATGGGAAATGTACACCTTTTTTAGGTGCTGGAGTTAACTATAATATCCTTCCTACAGGGCGGGAGATTGCTGAAGAATGGGCTAAGACTTATCGCTATCCTCTTAAAGATAATTACGATTTGACACGTGTTGCTCAATTTGTGGCTATTAAACATAAAGATGCAATGTCGCCTAAGGATAAAATTTTGCGCTTATTGGAAAGGAAAGCAGCAGAAGTAGATTTACAGGCTAAATTAACAAACTCTGATAATCCTCTGGCTGCTTTGGCAAAACTTCCGCTTCCTATCTACATAACCACTAATTACGATGACTTTATGTTCCAAGCACTAAAATTTACAGGTAAAACACCTTGCCTAGAACTATGCGGTTGGAATAATTTTGTTGCAAAAAAACATAAGTCTGTTTTCAAAGGCAAGTCGCGTATTACTCCAACAAAAGAAAATCCAGTTGTTTTTCACTTACATGGGCATAAAGATATACCTGAATCTTTAGTTCTTACTGAAGATGATTATCTCGATTTCTTAGTCGAGGTCTCTAAACAACAAGAATTATTACCTCCTCGTATTCAAGAGGCTGTGAGCAGTTCTTCACTTTTGTTTCTCGGCTATAGATTAGCTGATATGAATTTTCGCGTTCTTTTTCGCGGTTTAGTCAATTCTATGCCAGGTGCCTTAAGATACCTCAGCTTGGCTGTTCAATTACCACCTGATGAAGGTTCTGAAGAAGAGCAGTTGAGTATGAAGGCTTACTTGGATCAATATTTTGAAAATGTAAAAGTTAAAGTGTATTGGGGGAGAGCAGAGGAATTTGTTAAGGAGTTAAGTGAGCGGTGGGAGAATTTCAGCAGAATAACAATGAAGTGAGTAAATTCAATCCATATCCTGGACCACGACCTTTTAACAGTAAGGAAGAGAACCTTTTCTTTGGACGTGATTCAGAGGTGAGCGAACTTTTTTCTTTGGTTACTGCCCATCAGGTGGTTCTACTTTATTCCCAGTCCGGGGCGGGAAAATCCTCATTGTTTAATGCCGGTCTGATTCCTCAAATGATTAAAGAGGGGTTTGAAGTTATTCAGTCGAACGGCTTTGGTGGTGTGAATCCAAGAAAATTCCGGCTTGAGAAAGCCGAGAATGCTTATGTCTTCAGTACTCTTGTGCGATGGACGGAAGAAAAGATTGAGCCGCTACAACTCTTAGACATGACTTTTAAAGACTTTTTCGAGCGTAAAAAGCACAACACTAATAAAAGAGGAAATGCCGCTCTTAGAGTTATTTTATTCGATCAGTTTGAAGAGATATTTACTTTCTATCTGGATCGTTGGCGCGATAGAGAAGCATTTTTCGAGCAGTTATGTGATGCCCTGCAAAAAGATCCTTTTTTGCGTGTGTTGTTCGGAATTCGGGAAGATTATATAGCCCAACTAGACCCGTTTGCCGCATTTTTGCCAGAGAGATTACGGACCCGATTTCGTTTAGAACGTCTTAGAGACGATTCTGCCCTCTTAGCAGTAACTGAACCTTTAAAAGATACCGGTTATCGCTTCGCACCCGGTGTAGCTGAATCCTTGGTGGAGGATTTATTAAAGATTCGAGTAGAGAACGATGTAGGAGAGCAAAGTGAAGTTACGGAAGTGAGGGGAGAATTTGTTGAACCCGTTCAACTTCAAGTTGTTTGTAGAAGCATCTGGAATAATCTGCCTGCTAATGTTTCAGAGATTAAGCATGAGCATATCCGCTCCGTCGGTAACATAGATGCCGCTCTTTCTCAGTTTTATGATGATGCTATTCGAGCAGTTGTCGAGACTGTTTATCCATTCGAAAGTGAGCTGAGAAGCTGGTGTGAGGAAAACTTGATTACCTCTATGGGTACGCGAAATATGATTTACCGAGAGCGTGAAACTACCAAGGGGCTACCAAATGCAGCAATTGACGTTTTAGAGCGACAGCATCTTATTCGCGCGGAACGACGTGCAGGTGGTCGCTGGTATGAGTTGACGCATGACAGATTTATCAAGCCTATACAATTTTCCAACACAGCCTATTTAAAAGCTTCATCAGAAGCCTTTACCGCTCTGCGCGAAGGTGACCAGGCACGATTCGAAGCTTTTTACGAAGATAACAAAAAGAAAAGGCACGATAAGTATGAATCGGCTATTGAATCATATAAAAAGGCTCTATCAATTTATCGAAAAAACAAATTGTATTCAGGCGATTCAAGCATTCTTTACCGTATAGGACAAACTTACGAATTTAATGGTAAGGACAAAGAAGCGTTAGAATACTATGAGGACGCCTTAAAAATCAGCATTAAAACAGGTGAATGGAAAAGAGACGTTGATACCCTATTAAGAGTAGCAGACTTATACTTCAGGACGGATAATTTTGAAAAAGCTGTTGAATTAGCAAGCATGGTTATTGAAGTTGAGCCCGGAAATCAGACTGCCTATGATAGAAGGGCAGCGGCTTATTGGTACTTGGGACGCCACTCTGAAGCAGTTGCAGATTACACTCGGGCGCTTGAGCTTGTGCCTAAGACTGAAGTCATGTGGGTATTAAACGGACGCGGACAAACGTTAGCGGAAATGGGCGAATATAACAGGGCACTTGTAGATTTGCATAGAGCAATAAAATTAATAGAAACAGCGCGCCAGTCTCCGGCTTATTCTTACAATGGTCTTGGTCTTGCCTACGCCGGGCTTGGAAAGTACCAAGAAGCTTTCCAGGCGTTTGATAAATCTATAGCGAAAAGTCCGGATAATGCTTGGGTATACTACAATCGAGCTATGGCTTACATGTTCATGGGAAAAACAGATAAGGCGGTCGGGGATCTAAAAACAGCCCTTGAGAAGAAAAATCCGCCTTTGCCTCCACACAAAATTGAAAAGGCGAACGCTTATCTGCAAGAGCTGGGAGGGCTAGGCAGTCAATGAAAATATTATTAACAGGGTTTAATCCTTTTGGAGAATTAAAGATCAATCCGTCACAGCTTATAGTTCAGGAGATAAAGAATCGATCTAAATCCGGCGATTATGTAGTTATACCGTCAGTGCTGAAGACAGAATATGACGCGGCGGAAAATAAGATACGTAAACTTCTGCGTGAGATTAGACCTGATGCCTGTGTCTGTCTGGGTCTAGCTATGGGGGGAAGCTCTATTCAGCTTGAGCGTATTGCATTGAACCTCGATGATACTGACTCTCCAGATAACGCCGGTGAATTAAGATGTGATCGTCCTATTATTGCCGATGGACCTGATATTTATCGTTCAACCTTACCGCTTAATCTGATTCACGAGGCTTTACGGAATTGTGGTATCCCAACACATTACTCAAATCACGCTGGAACTTATATCTGCAATCATGTTTTCTATACAGCTATTCACGAGATCCAGCGACTCGGAATAAACGCAAAGTGTGGTTTTATTCATGTGCCTTTCATATCTAAAGATACTCAAGAGCCTATTCGGTTTTCAGCCGGTTTGCCTTTAGAGATGATGATAGAAGCTATTGAATGCTGCTTGGACATTATAAGTAAGGATATAGCTGCATCAACCAAAAGTAATGATGCTTCTCAATTGAACACGTTCAATATACTTTAGGTTTACCATTTGCCGTTCGGCAATTCGTCAATCGAGACGAGCGAGCCGAAAATGTCGGTTTTGCCGTGCAAACGCATTCCGTTTTGAAAGCGCGACCAGGCGTCGGATTCGATTTTGTGTTTGTAAAGTTTGTTTTTGCCGCCCAGTTCTTTGCAGAGCAGATTATAATTTTCGTCGCGCCCGGCTTCGCGCGTGCGAACGTTGTCAACCTCGATTGCCGCCCATTGCGGATTAAAATCGCTGCCCGAAGTCGTTTTCTCGCCCGCCGCAACCCATTTATCAATCAAAAAAGTGTAGCGCGTTCGGTAAACCGGAACTTCTTTGTAGATGGTTTCGGTTTTGTTGCGCGTTTTTGTCACGTCTTTGTATTTCGTGCGCGTGCAGTATTCGTCTTCAAAATAGCCGTTTTTCTTGTTTTTGCGCCCGCAAACGTAGCGTTCCGTGCCATCGGAAACGCGCTCGGTATAAGTTTCCGGGACTTGCCTTGTGCCGTTCGGAACTCGGTCAGTGTGATGCAGCGCGGTTTCTTTTGATTGAACTCGCGCCGCAGACGGAACTTCGCCTTCCCAAGCCGTTTCCCGAACGGTTTTATATTCTTCGAGACGAATCGTGCGCTGCCATTCAAGCCCGACGACTTCGATGTCACACGAATATTCAAGAGTTGAAATGTAGATCAGAACCCCGAATAAAACGACAAACAAAGCGCCCAATGTTCCCGCGCCGAGCAAAGCGATTTTGAACAAACGGCTGCTGAAAAAGGATTTTTTCGGCTGCGTGTTTTGAGAATTTAATGACGCGGCTGTTTGTGCGGCTTCCGTCCAATCGTTAACGCCGCGAATTTCTTCTTGAAGCTGTTTATTTTCGGCGTTGCGCGCGCTTCCGCAGCTTGTGCAATTCCGGTCGAATGCGCGATTGTTGCCGCTGCAATATTGACAAATCCAATCCGCGCCCGCGTTTGCCTGCCGCAAAAGCGCGGTGTCGTTGACGACGGATGTGTCGTCGTCAATAAAAAATTGAACATCGTCATCGCGCTTAGTGCCGCAGGTTTGACAGTTCAAGAATCGCCCGAGATTTGCGTTTGAACATCGCAAGCAACGCCATTTGCCTTCGTAAGTCGCCATAAATTCCCCGCTATCTAACGCGAAAAATAAACGAAAATCGTTTCACAAAAGTTTAGATTTTGAGATTTTGCGAAATTACCAGCGCGTGTCGTATTTTATGAGATTTTCGCGCCACTCGATTTCGTCGCATTCGACAGGCAAAACCGGAATTTTGCCGTCGAGAACGATTTGCGCGTCAGACGGGCGACGCACGCGATATGTTTTGCCCGACACAGACCAAATAATCAACACGGCTTTGTCTTCGTCAAACTGCGAAACGACGGCTTCGCGCCAATCTTTTTTGCAGCGCAAAACCAGCCGCGAGCCGATTGGCAATTCGCCCAACGTTAATTGTTTTTGCGTTTCTTCCAAAATTGAAACAAAAAAGCGCAAACCGATTTATTCAGTTTGCGCTTTTTCAATTCTTTAAAAACAAACGAGAGTTTAGTCTTCAAACGGCAAGTCCTGCTGTATTTTGCGCTCTTTATTAACGGCGTAAAACCGCAAACCGATTGAAACCAGCACAAGCGAAATGCCGATCCACGCAACCACCCAGAAAATGCTTGGAACGCCCGTAGCCTGAGCCATATTCGCCGCGTCGCTGTGAACGTGCGAAGCCGCAAACGGCGAATGCATAAAGAAGACGGTTTTTAAATCAAACAAAGCGTTGAGCAAACATTGAACTGCAAGAAAGCTCAAAAAGAATGAAGCGACGCGTGCTGTCGCAAATCGCGCAACCGCCGCTAGCCCGCCGCTGATTGCCAAACCGGAAATGACCGTAAACGCAATGCCTAAAACAGAAACTTCGGCGCGCGAGAAATTCCACATCGGCAATGCGAAACCGAAAATCAAAGTCATCAGCGCGATAAAACCTGCGGTTGCGGCTAAAACAATTCTGGCTTGCACGGCGCGGCGAATCAAAATCAACAGCATTGCGCCGAAAGCCGATGCCCCGACATAACCCGCGCTGGAAATAATCAGCGACGCAACCGTTGTTTCCGGCGCGGCTAAAACCGCTCCGCTTCCGTCCGGCGCGACCGTCAAGCTGAATATTGCGCTGTTAGTGATGAGCGAAGCCAGAACGTGACCGCCTTCGTGAATGAACGTCACAAACAACCGAATCGGGTAAATTAAATATTCTGCAAACGGAATAAACCACAAAACAATGCTCAGAACTGTCGCGATTAACAAAGTTTTTAATTGCGGGCGAGCATCCGGCGCGACGTTAAATTTCATTGTGCTATAACTCCCTTGTTTCAAGTCTCGAATAAACTTACGTTTATCTTACCGCAAAGTTCTCGATTTTACGATGCCAAATTCCTCTCACGATTTCGCTTTTAATCTTCGATTTTCGCCCGCTCGAAATCGCCGCTTTTTCCGCCGGTCTTCGCTTCGAGCCGAACATCCGTAATCGTAATCGTTTTATCGAGCGCTTTGCACATATCGTAAACGGTCAAAGCCGCGACCGAAACCGCCGTCAATGCTTCCATTTCAACTCCGGTTTGCGCGGTTGTTATGGCTTCGGATTCGAGGGAAACGCCGTAATCGGTCAATTCGGCGCGAATCTCGACTTTTGACAAATTGATTTGATGACACAGCGGAATCAAATTAGCGGTTTGTTTTGCCGCCATAATTCCGGCGATTCGAGCGATTTCGAGCGGATTTCCTTTCGGCGTCTGATTATTTTTAATCGCGCTAATCGTCTCCCCATTTAACAAAACGCGCGCCGAAGCGACCGCGCGGCGTTTTGTTTCGGCTTTTTCGCCGACATCAACCATTACGGCTTTTCCGGCTTCGTCAAAATGTGTGAGCTTTTTCATCGGTAATCCGAATTAATCAAGACTTTTCAGAAATGAAAACAGCGAACTGTCAACTATGCACTGTCAACTATCAACTGTTTTTGCAGAAAACTATATTTCCTTGCAAGACAGTTGATAGTTGACAGTGCATAGTTGACAGTTGCTGCTAAATCTCTCCATTTTGAGAAATCCTCTATTAATAATAAAAACTTCTGCATCTTTTGCGGTCAAACTTCTTTACGGTAAAAACGCAATTTTGACAATTGAATCGACTTCGATTGTTAGACCTTGCGGCACGAAAACGAGCGCGTCGGCGCGGGCAAATCCAACGAAATCAGACGAGCCGCCCCAACGCAGGTTTTCCGCAATGATCTGACCTTTTTCATTGGTCGAAAGCCTAGCGGGCAAAAAACTGTCGCGTTCCTTTGCGCCTTTAAATTTTCCACCCGAAACGGCTAAACCCGATTTTAAATCCGAATCATTCGCGCCCTGCATTTTCAGCAGCGCCGCCCGGACGAACAAATTAAACGTGACAATCGCCGAAACCGGGTTTCCCGGCAAACCGAAAATCAAACAATCGTTTAATCGCCCGAAAACCGTCGGTTTTCCCGGACGAAGCGCCACTCTTTCAAAAAGAATCTGCGCGCCCAGCTCGCGCAGAGCGGTTTTTGTAAAATCGTATTTTCCCACCGAAACGCCGCCCGAAAGAATCAGAACATCCGACTTTTCGACGGCATTTTTAATGTTCAATTTGAGATGTTCGATTTCATCGCCCGCAATCGGCAAAATCTCGCATTCTGCTCCGCATTTTTCGGCGTAAACTTTCAGCGTTAAAGAATTTGAATTACGAATCTGATCTTGCGCCGGTTTTTGCTCGATACGGACAAGCTCGCTGCCCGTCGCCAAAATCGAAACGCGCGGTTTTCGGGTGACTTTTACAGTTGCATAACCGAATGAAGCCAGACTTGCGATCATTGCCGCATTGACGATTTCACCGGCTTCAAAAACCTTCTCATTCGCTTTGATTTCGCTCGCCCGGCGGACAATGTTTTGACCGATTTTAACCGGCTCCAAAATTTCCACAAAACCGTTTTCTTCGCTCGCCAGTTCCAGCTTTTGCACCGCGTCAGCGCCAGACGGAACCGGCGCTCCGGTCATAATTCGCACAGCTTCTCCTGTTTTTAAATTTTCGTGCCAACCTTTTCCGGCTGCCGATTCGCCGATTATTTTTAATTTGACGGGCGGGTTTTCGGCATCTTCGGCTCGGATTGCGTAACCGTCCATCTGCGAGCGGTCAAACGGCGGCAAATCCATATCCGCCCGAATCTCCTCTGCCAAAACTCTGCTGCAAACTGCTGATAATTCAATCTTTTCCGTTTCAACCGGAGAAACGTTTTCCGCAATTATTTTCAGAGCGTCGGCAATCGAAATCATTCGATTAGTTTGCTGTAAATAAGCGTACGAGCGCAAGACGTACCAATTTTCCGATTACTCGCTTTTCTTATTTTTATGCGTTTCCCTTGAAATTTAATGCGTTGAGGCATAACATACCCGCAATCTGCCGGAGAAATCTAATGATCACATTATTTAAATTTACTTTTGTTTTCTTCACGCTGTTTTGCCTGGCGCAAACCGCCGCTGCGGCAACTTACACGGTCACGAAAACCGCAGACACCAACGACGGTGCGTGCGATGCCGATTGCAGCTTGCGCGAAGCGATTGCGGCGGCAAATGCCAGCGCCGAAAACGATATGATTTCGTTTTCGATTAACGTTTTCAGCACACCGCAAACAATTGTCTTGACCGGCAACGATCTCATCATTACAAACAACGGCTCTTTAACGATTATCGGCAGAGGAGCTAATTTTCTCACCATCAGCGGCGACAACAGGAGCCGCGTTTTTACCAATAAAACCGGCGCGACAACAGCAATCAGCTTTCTTCGAGTCACGGGCGGAAACGGTATAATTGCAGGGGGCGGTATTTACAATGAGGGCGGAAATTTAACTCTGACCGGATTAGTGATCACCGGAAACGTGGCGGGATTCGGCGGCGGTTTGGACAACATCAGTAACGGCACTTTAACTTTAAGAGAAACCACCGTTTCGGATAATACGGCAGGGAGCTCCGGCGGCGGAATGTATAATGGTCCCGGTAGCACAGTAAATATTATAAACTCAACGTTTTCAAGGAACATTGCGCATTCGCCCACAACGAACGGCGGCGGCGGACTCCGCACAGATGGAGCGGCTAATATAGCCAACTCGACTTTTTCCGGTAACATTGTGCTGCAGAGCGGAAGAGGCGGCGGAATTTTCTACGACGGCACGTCTTTAACGTTAAATAACGTCACGATTGTCGGTAATATTGCGCCGACGCTGACTGGCGGAATTTTCAATAGAACCGTGATGAACTCCTTCGATTTGCGGAATTCGATCATCGCCAATAACAGTGGCGGCGATGTTGTTGGGAAAGTCACCTCCTTCGGCAACAATTTAATCGGTGCTGCCAGCATTGGCTCCGGTTTTATTGATTCGGATTTGCTTAATCAGAACCCATTGCTTGCGCCGCTTGCCAATAACGGCGGACAAACGCAAACTCACGCTCTGCTTCCTAATTCGCCTGCTATCAACGCGGGAAACAATTGCGTCGTCAACGGCAGTTGCGTCGGAGGAAGCCCGTTTCAACCGCTCACAACCGATCAGCGCGGCTCAGGTTTTCCGCGTCAGTTTGGCGCAAACGTTGACATCGGCGCTTTTGAGGTGAATGTAATTTGCTCCTGCGGGACGCGCGCTTTGTTTGATTTCGATGGCGATGGGAAAACCGATTACACGGTTTTTCGCCCGGCGAACAATTTCTGGTATTTACAACGTTCGACTGCTGGATTTTCCGCCGTCCAGTTCGGCAATTCGACAGATAAGCCCGTCCCGGCGGATTTTGACGGCGACGGCAAAACGGACATTGCGGTTTGGCGCGAGAGCCTCAATTCCCCTTCGTACTTTTACATTTTAAACAGCTCAAATAATACGTTTCGCGCCGAACAATTCGGCTCGCTCGGAGACGACCCGCGGGTTGTCGGCGATTGGGACGGCGATGACAAGGCTGATTTAGCTGTTTACCGCAACGCCATCGGAATCCCGGAAAATCCGGCTCCGACCCATTTCTTTTATCGTCCTTCCGGCACGCCAGGCGTTGCATTCCGCGCTATCCAGTGGGGCAATATCTTTGACCGGGCGGTGCGCGGAGATTTTGACGGCGATGGAAAACAAGACGCAGCCGTTTTTCGCCCGTCAACTCGAACCTGGTACGTCCTGCAAAGCTCAAATAATCAGCCGCTTTACCAGCCGTGGGGCTTGCCGGAAGACAAACTGGTTCCAGCCGACTACGACGGCGACGGACGTACCGATATTGCGATTTTCCGCAACGGTTTATGGGCAATTCTGCAATCGTCAAACAATCAGCCGCTTTACCAAAATTGGGGATTGCCGAACGATATTCCGGTTCCGGGCGATTACGACGGCGACGGGCGAGCCGATTTTGCAGTTTGGCGCAACGGCACTTATTTCGTGTTTCACAGCGGCAATAATCAATTCACCGCTTTTCAATTCGGTTCAAGCAGCGACGTACCAATCGCTTCGGCGTTCGTTCCGTAAATTTCACTTTTACTTTAAACGGAAAGGCGCGATTGCTCAAACGAGTTTTCGCGCCTTTTTTAGTAGCTATCGGCTGGACATTACTTTAACAAATCGCTTACTAGCTAACATAGTTCGGTCATCGGTAAAACACGCGCGAATTTCAGCCAAAAACCTGAAATTCGCGCGTGTTTTCAAACTATGAAACCAGCCAGTTCGTAAAACTATGCCAGACCGCAGTTTCAGCCAAAATCATCCTAAATGGCAATGGTAATGCAATAAGATAAAGCAGCAAAGCAACCGCAAAAACACGGTTGAATTTGCCGTGTTTCATCCTTAACCACACCAAACAGAAAATCGCAATCAGCGCCGGAATTCCGAATGCAAACAGCATCGTGTAACTTTCCGGCACAAAGGCAATTCGGAATAACGCAGCGGGCGTGAAATTAATTGCCGTCATCAGCATCAACGATTTATGTTCGCGCGGACGTTTGCGGTAATAAATCGCGCCGGCAAAGAAAACCACGAACAAAAGCATATCGCCGGCGGGAAGAATAAAAAAGCTGTGCGGGTCAACTCCCGGCGGAGCCGAGCGTCTGACAAGCTGCGCATCATAAGCGGTCGCCATTCCGACAACGACGACCAGCGCCGCCAGCGCAATGCCCGCCATTCCCATCGTCATATGCAGCTTTATATTCTTTGACCGAATAAGAGCGACTTGAGCTACGAAGTAAGCCACCCAAATCGTCATCACAATGCCGTGCGCGTGAACCAGAGCATTTGCAACCGGTTTTACGTCAAAAAATGCGCTGAAATAATAAGATTTAAAATATCCCGCCAAGACGAGCAGCGGAAAAGCGATTGCCGCCGTTAGAAACAAATTGCGGTCTGATGCGCGTTTTAATAATCTTGCGTTGATTGCCATAAAAGCCTCCTCCAACAGATAACGCGCAGAATTGACTTGAAATGGGTCGCATAATTTTACGATTTCGGAAAGCGCAAATGATTTTATGTAAACGGATAAGCGGTTTTATTTTCTAATAAACCGTTTGAAAACTCCTTTTCAGCCGCGAGAGCGGCAAAAAAGCAGCCGGACTTTTCAAAGTCCGGCTGCTTTTTTGAGTGCGCCTAAGGTGCGCTAATTCGGAGTTTACAAACAGTTTCTAAAATTAGAGCCTGACAAGAGTTTTGAAACCGCCGTAAGCCATTCGTTTGTAATCAAAGATTTCGGAATCAGGCTCCATCATTTCTTTGAGTCGCGGATCATTCATCACGGCGGCATTAACTTTGTCGCGGTGTTCTCTGGATTCAAATACAATCCACGCGAAAACCACCGTTTCGGCGTCCGTTGCATCCGCAATCTTCCTGAAGGAAACCATTTTTTCAATTTCCAAATCATCGCCCGCGCATTCCCAATATTCCAGCGCGCCGTGTTCTTTCCAAATCTCTCCGGCTTTTTGCGCTATTCCCCGGTATTTTTCGACGTTCTCATTCGGAACGGGGAGAACAAAACCGTCAACGTATCTTTCCATTGTTTTTGCTCCTTTCTTTTGTCTTTATTTTGTATTGTTGTCGCAGCTAAACATCCAGCGAACGCCGAATTTGTCAACGCACATCCCGAAATACGCGCCCCAGAAAGCGTCGGCGGGCGGCATTTGATAGCTTCCGCCTTCGGAAAGTTTTGCGTAAAGCGAATCGGTTTCTTCCTTGCTTTCAACGCTGATTGAAAGTGAAATATTATTGCCAACCTTGAAATTGTCGCTCATTGATTCCAGTCCATCGGTCGCCATCAAAATGTTTCCGTCGCCGATAGGCAGCGCAATGTGCATTATTTTTTCCCATTCGTGTTCCGCGACTTTCATTTCGTCGCATCCTTCCGACGCGGGCACGTCTTTAAACCGCATCAGCGCCGCAAATTCGCCGCCGAAAACTGATTTGTAAAAATTAAAAGCCTCTTCCGTGTTACCTTTAAAATTTAAATACGGATTGATTTTCGCCATTGTTTTTCTCCTTTTTATTTGACTTCGTTTCACTGATGAAACAAAATATCAAAACAGACTTTAGCACCTCAGAGCCGAGAGCGTGAGGTGCAAAAACGACAATCTTAGAGGTTGATTGCGACAATTTTTTCATTTTTTTTTCCTATGAAACACGTCTCCATACTCGTTCCCGAATCGGCTGTACTGGCAGCGATTGATGATCCGCGCCACGTTTTTTCCACCGTCAATTCATTTTTTGAACAGACGGGAAAGCCTCCGGTTTTCGATATAAAACTCGTCGGGTTAAAAAAGGAAGTCCGTTTGCACCGAAACTCGTTTACGGTTCACGCGGATTTACTTTTGCCGGAGGTGGAAAAAACGGATTTAATTTTCATTCCCGCATTTGTCGGCAAAACGGAAACGGTGCTGGAAACGAATAAGGATTTTCTTCCGTGGATTGTCGGGCAATACGAAAAAGGCGCGGAAGTCGTCAGCCTCTGCGTCGGCGCTTTTTTGCTCGCCCGCACCGGACTTTTAAACGGCAGAAAATGCTCGACGCACTGGCGTGCGGCGGATGAATTCAGAAAGATGTTTCCCGATGTTGATCTCGTGACCGACAAAATCATCACCGAAGAACAGGGCATTTACACGAGCGGCGGCGCGACTTCGTATTGGAATCTGCTTTTATACCTCGTCGAAAAATACACCGACCGCCAAACGGCGATTCTCACGTCAAAAGTCTTTGCCATAGACATCGAACGCCACAGCCAATCGCAATTTATTATGTTCAAAGGTCAGCGCGACCACACGGACGAAGACATCAAAAAAGCGCAAAAATTTATCGAGCAAAATTTTCAGGAGCGAATAACGATTGACGAGCTTTCCTCAAAATGCGCCCTCAGCCGCCGCTCGCTTGAACGCCGCTTCAAACGAGCCACCAACAACACCGTCAGCGAATATATCCAGCGGGTAAAAATCGAAGCCGCTAAAAAGAGCTTTGAAACCAGCCGCAAAAATATCACCGAAGTAATGTTTGATGTTGGCTATTCGGACACGAAGGCTTTTCGCGGGATTTTCAAAAAGATTACGGGAATGACGCCGTTTGATTATCGGAATAAATATAATAAGGAAGCGTGATTTTTTAGGTTATTTTGTCGTTTTCAATAACAACATAGATTTCTCGCGGTCAGCCGCAAAAGCCAAACAGGCAGAAACATCTTCGTGAGTCAGATATGGAAAATCTGCCAGAATCTCCGCTTCGGTCATTCCTGAAGCAAGATATTCCAAGACATCATAAACCGTCACTCGCATTCCGCGAATGCAAGGCTTTCCGCCGCATTTATTTGACTCAATTGTGATGATGTCCTTGTAATTTATAATCAAAATTTAAAACGGATAATTTTATTGAAATATTGGTTTTAAAGGCATTATAGAATTATTGTCTTTGAAAAATACAGCTTTCTAGTTCAGAGTAAACGGGCATATCTTCCGTTATATGTTTAGATAAATTTAAACCAAATCTTTCAGCATTAATATTTGTATTTATTCCACAAATATTCTTGATTCTTGAAGTTCCATCTTTCACATTTTGATTTTCGATGTCAGTTACAAATCTGTTGTAATCCGCTTCATCAAAATTTAAATTTTCAGAATTACAATACTTCTTTAAAACGTCTTTGTCATAAAGATAATTTTCAATTTCTCGCCTTTTTAAAACTCTATGATTTGGTGAGTTATTCTTTAAATAACTTGTCTATCTTTTTCTATAGTAATACTTCCAGAAGAAATATCTCTATCTTTGAGAACCCAAATTTCAATGTCTGAAAATACCTTTGTTAATATTGCGAGAGCTATATCGCTTCGCTGGTCTAATTCGGTATTGCCATCGCTCGAAATGAATAATGTGTCGTGATATTTTTCCGAAAAGATTTCATTAAAAACCTTTGCATCAAATCCTCTTTCTTGACCATTCGCACCAGGTCTATCTTTACCTTCGCAATAAATTATTTTTTTAGGACTTATTAATCCTGTTAAATCCTCAAGCGCAGTATTAAAAATTCGCAACCAATTTTTTCTAGTTGTTTTTATCGGATAAATCGTGTGCGTTCCTGTGAAATAATCTTTTTCAGAAAAATCTAAAATTTGAGACTTTTCTTTCAATTCTTCTTGCAATGCTCTCAAAAAACCAATGCTATGAGTTGCAACCCATAACTGACAATTGTCAGGAATAAGCCTCTCAATCTCTATTAGTAATTTCCTTTGAATTGAAGTATTTAAATGCAATTCAGGCTCATCAATGCAGAATACAGTTTCATTAAACTCTTTTTTCTTTACAAGCAAATCTAGAATAATATCTACAACTTCCTTCTCGCCTGAAGAAAGATTTGAGTAAGGGAAATCCTTAACATTTCCCTTCTTGAAATAAAGCTGTCCATTACTTTCTAATATGTTTCCAAAATCTGAAATCTCTATGTCCAGAATTCGAGAAATTATGGAATTTATTTCTCCAATTAACTCTTCTCTAACCTCATTGCCGTTTTTGGTACATTTAAAAAATTCTGAATAAGAAGTGCCTAGAAGTCGTTTATAATTTGATTCTAATCTGGTGTCTAATGCAATTGAACTAATTGGTTCATCTGCTGATTTCAAAATCTCAGGCATTGCAGCAATCTGTTTAACATTAAATTTTGAAGTAAATCGGTACGCAGTTCTTATATAAAAACTTTTCCGGTTTAAGTTATCTGGTTCGAGAATTAGTTTTATTGATTGATTTTTATCATAAGAAGTTTTTCTTTTAGTTTCATCTTCATAAAAATGTGCCTTTGAGAAAAAATATGTTTCTTCGTTTCCATAGTGCCTAAAATCCTTAATCTTTTCTTCAAAAGCATCAAATACTGAACTCTTACCACATCCATTTGGTCCAACGAGAGCAACTATTTTTTTCGGCTCTTCCCCAAGGTCAATAGTTAAATCATCAAAACGCTTAAATTCTATAAGCTGAATTTTCTTTACTTTCATGAGCTATACATTCATAAGGTTTTCAAATAATAATGTGCAATAAAGCTTTAATTATTTTTGTACCTTACTCAATATTGAAATACTTAGCTTCGGGATGATGAATGATAATCGCTGAAGTTGATTGTTCCGGTTCAAGCTGAAATTCTTCGGAAAGCTCGACGCCGATTCTTTCCGGTTGAATCAGTTCAAAGATTTTCGTCTGGTCTTCGAGATTCGGACAAGCCGGATAGCCGAAACTGTAACGCGAGCCTTGATAGCCTTGATGAAAAAGTTTGGTTAATTCGGGCGCGTCCTTTTCGGCGATGCCTAATTCCTGACGGATTCGCTTGTGCCACAATTCCGCCAGAGCTTCCGCCGATTCAACCGACAAGCCGTGGAAAAACAAATAATCCGTGTAATTATCGGCTTTGAACAATTCGGCGGCATATTCGCTCGCGCGGCGTCCCATTGTTACCAGATCAAACGCAACCGTATCAATTCTGCCCGATTCAACCGAAGCGAAATAATCCGCGAGACATAGATTTTTGCTTCCGCGCTGTTCCTGCGGCTGGCGCGGGAAGGTGAATCTGAGGCGTTCGGTTTTCAAATCGTCTTCGTAAACAATCAAATCGTTGCCGCTTGATTGACACGGGAAGTAGCCGTAAACGACTTTCGGCTGCAACAGGTTATCGCGTTTAGAACGCTCTTTTAATTCTGCGTAAGCCGGATAAACCTTTTCTTCGAGAATTTTTTGATATTCCTCTTTCGATCTCCGACCTTGTTTGAATTGCCATTGACCTTTAAACAAAGCGGTTTCGTTGACAAACGCAAACACTTCGTCCAAATCAATGTCTTCAATCACGCGCGAACCGTAAAACGGCGGTTTCGGAATCTCGATATTTTCGGAAACATCCGAGCGTTGTGTGTGTGTAAAATCGCCCGAAGCACCGATTACGCCGCGCGGTCTGGCGGTTTTCTTGATTCCGAGCTTCGCTTCTTCGCCAATCAAATCATCTTCGGATTCTTCAATCGGTTGATGGATTTCGGCTTTGACTGCGCCGTTTGTTTTCTCTGTCTGCTTTGCGGTTTCTTTATTCGTCAAAACATCCATTGCGTGCAGACCGTCGAAAGCGTCCTGCGCGTAAAAGAGTTTGCCGTTGTAAAGCGGAATCAAATCTTCGTTGACGTAACGGCGATTGAGAGCCGCGCCCCCGAGAACGACGGGGACGTTAATATTCCGTTCGTTCATAATTTCGAGATTGTCGCGCATCACGAGCGTAGATTTAACGAGCAGACCGCTCATTCCGACAGCATCGGCTTTGTGTTCTTCGGCAGCTTTTAAAATGTCGTCAATCTGTTGTTTGATGCCGAGATTGACGACGCGATAGCCGTTGTTGGTCAAAATAATATCCACCAGATTTTTGCCGATGTCGTGAACGTCGCCTTTGACGGTAGCCAAAACCATCACGCCTTTTGATTGTTCGCCTTCGACCTTTTCCATAAACGGCTCAAGGAATTTGACGGCGGTTTTCATCACTTCCGCCGATTGCAAAACAAAAGGCAATTGCATCTGCCCCGAACCGAAAAGGTCGCCGACGACTTTCATACCGTCGAGCAAAATATTGTTGATAATGTCGAGCGCCGAATATTTTTCGAGCGCTATTTTCAAATGGTCTTCCAGCCCGATTTTTTCGCCGTCAATAATGTGATGTTTGAGCTGTTCTTCGATTGGCAGATTTGATATGTCAACTTTGATTGACTTGGCAGATTTGCCTTCAAACATTGTCGAAAATTCGCCGAGCGGATCGTATGTGCAAATATCGCCTTCAAACTGTCGGCGATCATAAATCAAATCGAGCGCAACTTCGATTTCGCGTTCGTTAAAACGGTTTAGGGGTAGAATTTTCGAAGCGTTGACAATTGCCGCATTCATTCCGGCTTCGGTGCATTCGTGCAGAAAGACGGAATTTAAAACGACTCGCGCCGCCGGATTCAGACCGAAGGAAATGTTTGAAACGCCCAATAGAATATTTGTTTCGGGCATTTCTTCGCGGATTTGGCGAATCCCTTTGATAGTTTCGGCTGCGTTTTGGCGGTCTTCTTCGATTCCGGTGGAGATCGGCAAAGCGAGCGGATCAAAGAAAATATCGTGGGCTTCGATGCCGAATTCGACAGCATCTTTAAAAGCGCGGCGCGCAATTCTGATTTTATCTTCAGCGGTTCGCGCCATTCCCTTTTCGTCAATCGTCCCGACGACAATCGCCGCAGCGTGTTCTCTGGCAAGCTCCAAAACTTTGAAATAACGCTCTTCGCCGTCTTCGTAATTGGTCGAATTTAAAATGCATTTTCCGCCTGCATGTTCCAAACCCGCTTCCATTTTTTGCCATTCGGTCGAATCGAGCATTATCGGAATTTTGACGTTTGTGACGAGACGCGAAACCAATTCGTGCATATCCGCAACGCCGTCGCGCCCGACAAAATCAACGTTCACGTCTAAAATATGCGCGCCTTCGCGTTCCTGTTCTTTTGCCAGCGAAATCAGACCGTCCCAATCTTCGGCGTTTAAAAGGTCGCGCATTTTTTTCGAGCCGGAAGCGTTAACCCTCTCGCCGATAATCAAAAACGAAGCGTCCTGCGAATAAGGCTGCTGGAAATAAATCGAAGAAGCGGCTGGCGTTAATTTGGCTTCGCGTTGTTTTGGCGTCACATTCGCCATTTTTTCGACAACCAGACGTAAATGTTCGGGCGTCGTTCCGCAGCAGCCGCCGACGATGTTGGCACCGAAATCTTTGGCGAAATGTTCCACTTGTGCGGCGAAACTTTCGGGCGTCTCGTCATAATGCTGCGCGCCGTCTTTGACTTCGGGCATTCCGGCGTTGGGCAAAACCGAAACCGGAACGGGCGAGTTTTCGCACAAATATTTGACGTTTTCGCCCATATTTTTCGGTCCCGTTCCGCAGTTCATCCCGATTACGTCAATCGGAAACGGTTCGAGCGCGGTCAGAGCGGCGGAGATTTCCGTTCCGTTGAGCATTGTCCCGAATGCTTCGATTGTGACTTGCGCTATGACCGGAATTTTAATTTTTTGTTTCTCGAAAAACTCAAAAATAGCGGCGAGCGTCGCTTTGGTTTGCAATAAATCCTGACAGGTTTCGACGATAAACAAATCAACTCCGCCGTCATAAAGCCCGCGCACCTGTTCTTCGTAAGCACGTTTTAAATCCCGATAAGTGATGTGTCCGAGCGTCGGCAATTTCGTTCCGGGTCCAATTGAACCGGCGACAAAACGCGGTTTTTCTTTGGTCGAAAAATCATTGGTCAGACGTTTTGCCAATTCAGCCGCTTTTTTATTGACATCGTAGGCTTTATCCGCAATTCCGAATTCGGCTAAAACGACTTCGCTGCCGCCGAACGAATTGGTTTCGATTACGTCGCAGCCGATTTCTAAAAAGCTCAAATGCACTTTTTCAATCGCTTCCGGCTTTGTATAAAGCAGATTTTCCGAACAGTTTTCAAAATTCGCTCCGCCCCAATCGTCAATAGTCAGATTCTGCGATTGCAGATTACTGCCCATCGCGCCGTCGAAAACTATTATTTTTTCTTTAAGTAAATCTAAAAAATTCATAAAACCGTTATTTTATTGGATTACATCGTTTGAAGAAGAATTTTCTCGAAGCCTCCGTTTACGGATAACGCACCGGTTTGGGATTTGAATCCGGCAGCGGGATAAATTCATCTTCGTCGGGAACGGGTAAAAATCGCCCCGCTTTCCAGTCTTCTTTTGCCTGCTCGATGCGCTCCTTCGAGCTTGAAACAAAATTCCACCAGATATGCCGCTGCCCGTCCATCGGTTCGCCGCCGAGCAACATTATGCGAGTTGCCGAAGCCGGGGCTTTGATTGTAATTTCCGCTCCCGGTTTTAAAATCAGCAATTGTCCGGCGTCGAATTTACCGTCTTCGGAAACAATCTCGATTGAGCCTTCGACCACGTAAATTGCGCGTTCTTCGTGGTCGGCTGGAATCGGTATCTGAGCGCCGCTCGCCAGCATTGCGTCGGCGTAAAACATTTCCGAAAAAGTCTGCACCGGTGATTGCGACCCGAAAAGCGAACCCGCGATGAGGCAAACGCGCTTTCCCTCGCCTTCGATAATCGGCAGCTCGCTCGCCTCGTGATGCGAAAAGCTCGGCTCAGTTTCTTCGTTTCTGCTCGGCAGAGCAATCCAGGATTGAATGCCGAAAAGCTGTGCGCCGCCGTTTCTCATCTCGCCGGGCGTTCGTTCCGAATGAGCAATTCCGCGTCCGGCGGTCATCCAGTTAATTTCACCGGCGCGAATTTCCTGTCTCGTCCCGAGGCTGTCGCGATGCAATAGCTCGCCTTTAAAAAGATAAGTCAGCGTGGCAAGTCCGATGTGCGGATGCGGAGCTACGTCCAAACCTCGCCCTGCCTGCAATATTTCCGGTCCCATTTGATCAAAAAAGATAAAAGGTCCGACCATCCGCCGCCTTGCAGTCGGTAACGCGCGCCTGACGCTGAAGCCGTCAACGATTTCCCGCGTTCGGGTGACGACAATCATTTCTAAACCGGAATTTGCCTCATTAATGTTCATTCGTCGCTTGCCCCTGCTCTTTCCGATAGCTTTTAGTAAGCGCAACTTACCTTTAAATTTTGCTGTGGCTTTCAAATAAAGAAAAGCCTCGCGTGTAAACAACGCGAGGCTTTTCTTTAAAATTCAAATTGAAAAGTCTATCGGGCTGTTTAGCGTTTTATTTTAAGTGGTCGCAAGTCGCCTTAACTCACCACTTTTAATTGTCAATGCAAATTTTACACTGCTTCTCAAAAACGTCAAGCCGACTAAACATTTAATCGGCTTGACGAATAATAGCAGAGGCGTTTTTTACTGCGGGTTTGCCGCAGGTGTTTTAGTCGCTCCGCCCGTCACCTGCTTAAAAGCGCCTTCAAGCTGCGAGATAAAGTTCATCAAGCTAGCCTGAGTTTTAAATTTTTCTTTGGCTAAATCAAAAGCCTGCTGACCGCGCGGGTCGCCGAGCTTGATAAAGCTGGTAAAGCCGCCGAAAATTCCGTTGAAATCACTCGATTCGAGCGATTTTTTGAAGCTTTCAAAGAGCAGCGGAAAAACTCGCTCATCGCCTTTCCCGGTTTCCGCCAAAACGCCCAAAGCAGCAGTGCGAATGTTTGCCGGGTTGGCTTTATCGGTGTATTTGAAGCCGATCTCCATTGCTCGTTTATCGCCCGTCGCCGATAATCCGTTTAAAGCCGCAATTCGCACGCGGTCGCGCCACGAATTTTGGTCGAGCAGACGCGCGATCTGATCGTAAGCCTGCGGTGTTTTGGTTGCGCCGAGCGCATTTGCCGCCGCGTCAATCACTGAATAACTGCGGTCGTTTAAAGCAGCCGCAAACGTATCGGCGTATTTGGCGTCGCGCAGCCGCCCGAGCTGGGAAATGGCAGCTTGCCGTACATTAGCACGCTGATCTTTGGTTGCTGTCAGCAAGAGATTGATGGTTTCGGGCGAAAAATTAGGTTTAGGCAGATTGCCGCTGATCGATGCTAAAATCGCAGCAGGACCCTGCGGACCAGCCGGAGCAAGAGCATTAATCGCGTCGCGGCGAATTTGCCAAACCTTATCGCCCGCAATTGCCGCACTGAATGCCGCGATAGCTTTTTGTTTATCAGCATCGGCAGCATTTGCCGCTCGCGATTTTGTTCTCAATTCGCCCAAAGCCCACATTCTTCCCATCACATCCGGGTCGTTTTTGAGTTGATAAGCAAGCTCGTCAATTGATTTGTCGAATTTAACTTCGTCAATCAAAGAGTTTTGGTAATCCCAATTAACGAGCGCCGGTTCGGCGTCAACCGCAATCGAAACGGTTTGTTCGGGCAGAGCGGCGAGCTGAATGCGCTCGACTCTTGTGCCGGAAGCCGTGCCGATTTCAACGTCAACCGGAGTTTGGAACAATTCGACTTGAGGATAATCCGAAGTTTCGTCGCGTTTTTGAGTCTGCTTGACGTTCAGCTTTAAAGTTTTCGACGCGGAATCATAAGATTTTGAAACCTCAAAAATCGGATGCCCCATTTTATAAATCCATTGGTCAAAGAAAACGTCCATTGATTGCCCGGTTGATTCTTCGATTGCCGAGCGGAAATCGTCGGTCGTGACAGGTTGGTGCGCGTGTTTTTTGAGATAATAATTAACGGCGCGCCAGAAATTGTCTTCGCCCAATTGCGAGCGAAGCATAAAGAGCGTCGCGCCGCCGCGCGGGTAAGCGTAAGTGTCAAAAACCGCGTCCGGGTCGGCGTAATTTTTCGTCACGACCGGGCGCCGCGTTCCTTGCCGCCAAGTGCCGAAATAAGCGTCTTGATGCTCTCTGTTTTGCAGCAAGGCTTCTTCGCGTCCGTCGCTCTTTTCTTCCCAGACGACTTCCATAAACGTAGCCCAGCTTTCGTTGAGCCAGATGTCCGACCAGTCGCGGCAGGTCACGTAATCGCCGAACCACTGGTGTGCCAACTCGTGCGCCTGAATGTCTTCGGTGTCGCCCGTCAGCAGTGCGCGCTCATCCTGAATAATCGTGTCGGTCATCGTCGTCGCCGTAATATTTTCCATTGCGCCGCCGAAATCTTTGACCATTGTCTGGACATATTTGTTGTAAGGATATTTCATCCCCGTAACGTTGGAAAAATGCTCGACCATTTGCGGCAAACGCCCGGTCGAGGCTTTTCCTTCGGCGAGTTCGTTCGGATAAACATAAGAAAGAACCGGAATATCCTGATATTTGCCTTCAACCGTCGCATATTCTCCGACGATAACGGAAGTCAGATAATTGGTGTAAGGCACATCCATTTTCCAGTGAAAAGTACGCGTGTTGTCTTTATTTTCCGTTGTCGAAACGAGCTTGCCGTTGGAAATCACCATTAACGGCTTTTCAACCGTCGCGCGCAATTCCGAAGTACGAAAATCCGACGGATGATCGAACGACGGAAACCAGTAACGGTTGTTTTCCGGTTGTCCCTGCGACCAGATTTGGCGCGGGCGGTTAGCGTCGCGGTCGTTCGGTTTGATGAAAGTCAGCGCCGCGCCTCCAATCGGACTGCCGCCTTTGGGTTTGCCCGATCTGTAATCAATCGTAATCGTGACAGTCTGATTCGGCTGATAAGCGCGGTCAAGCTCGACCGTCAGCGTTTCTTTGTCAGCGTCTAATTTGTACTGCAATGCTTTGCCGTCCGGCAATTTGACCGAATTAACAGCCCCGAGTTCGGCGTTAAAAGTCGCCGTTTTGGTGTTTGCCAGAAGCGGTGCAAACGTCAAAGTCGCCGTGCCGAAGGCTTGTTCGGCGTTCCAATCGAATTTTAAATCGAGCGCAACGTGGCGCAAATCATACTCGCGGCTCGGAATATAGCGAACCGGCGGCAGAGGCTTTTTCTTTGCCGCTTCCTGCACGAACTTTTCCCGCAAATCTTCAACCGGGTCGGAAGCGGCGACCAGATTCGCATTCAAGCTAAAAATCAAACCTAACGATACAAACGATGCCAGAAAACGAGGCAGCTTATTTTTCATACTTTTCCTTTTTTGATTAATATTTTCTCGTAACTTCGCGCGAGATTTTAATGACAAATATTCTACGGAGCAAACGAAAGAAAGTTTGCTCGCCGGAAATTTTAATTGTGTCCGTTGCGATTAAACTTCTGAGCTGATTTTAACTCAAAGCAGTTAAGGAATTATGTCTTAGATTTGTTTTTCAAAAAAACGGTAATCCGAAGTAACTATAAACTGTCAACTGTCAACTATAAACTGTCTTGCAAATAAATAATGGTTTTCTGCAAAACAGTTGAAAGTTGACAGTTTATAGTTGACAGTTTGCTTTTTCATTTTTGAAAAAGTCCCGATGGTTTATCTGCGTCCCATATACTGCATCGCCATTGACGCCAGTTCGTCGAGAGAGCTGCCATTGCGGTTTGAATCGAGCATTCCCGACAGCCAGCCGCCAGCCTGCGGCTGCTGCTGCGCCTGCTGTCCGTAACCGCCGAGCATATCAACGATTCCGCCCTGGTCAAGACCTTGCTGAGTTTGCCGACGCCCCAGATAACCCAGAACAATCGGCGCGAGCATCATCAAAATACTGGCGACCTGCCCCGTATTCAAACCGCTCTTTTGTCCGATTTGATCGGCGACCTGCGTTTGATTGTTACCGAAAATCGTGCTTAAAATTCCGGCGCTCATCATCGGATTGACCGCTCCGCCGCCTCCGAACAGCCCGCCGAGGTTATCAAGAAGACCGCCTTGTTCCTGCTCGATTGCGCTGGCAATCATCGGCGCGGTCTCCGGCTGCTGCGCTTTTTGCGCCAATCCGCCGAGAATTGCCGGAAGCGCCATCTGAATCGCACTTTGAACGGCGGACGGGTCTGCGCCGATTTGCTGGCTGATTTGCCCGACAGCTTCGCTGCCCTGTTGCTGTCCCAATAAATCCTGTAAAGAAAACATTTTCTTTTTCTCTCCTTAAAAAAATAAATTTTGCTTTTGAAAAGATAGTAACGACTGAACGGTTCGATTGACAAGATTTATTGACCGCACAACAATTAACTTTTTGTTTACTTTCGATGAATCGCCGAATTTTTAATTTCAAATCGTCGGGCAAAATCTTATTTCTGATTTTAATTGTCAGCCTTAATTTTTCGTGTTCGCAAAGCAATCAATCGTCTTTGCGCGAGCCTTTAACCAAAGTCAAAACGCTCGCCGGAGCGGGCGAAACTCGCTTTGGCGAAGTTTTCGGCATTGCGATTAACAGCAAAGGCTCGATTTTTATTTCGGACGGAGCAAACGGAAAAATCTGGCGAGTTGAAAAAAGCGGAGACACATCGCTCGTTACAGACAAACTTGATACGCCTTCGGCATTAGTCATTGACAAAGACGATTCGCTCATCGTCGCCGATTCCGGCTCGCATACAATCAAACGAATCAATCCGACAAACGGCGAAACATCCATTCTCGCCGGAATCGAAAATCTCGGCGGTTTTGCCGACGGCGCAACAAATCAAGCACTCTTTAACGCTCCAATCGGCGTGGCAATCGCCGAAAACAAAATCTATGTCGCCGACACTTATAACGACCGGATTCGCGTGATTGAAAATGGAACGGTCAAAACTCTTGCAGGCGGCGAAAACGGTTTTGCTGACGGTTTAGCCGCAAAATTCGATACGCCGTGCGGCATCGCCGTTTTGCCCGATAATTCAATTCTCGTCGCAGACACCGGAAATCGCCGAATCAGAAAGATTGAACCCGACGGAGCAGTTTCGACTTTTGCCGGAACGGGCGAATTCGGCTCGAACAACGGTTTCTCCGATGAAGCGTCGTTTGTCGAACCGACGGGAATTCTGTTTGACCAAACCGGCGCAATTTATGTCGCCGATGCGGGCGCTAACAGCATTCGAGTTTTTAATCGCCGCTTGACGCCATTTTGGGAAACAGCCGCTGGCAATGGACGTGGAACTGCGGACGGCGTTTTGGAGAACGTGAAATTTAATCGCCCGACGAATCTAACGATTGACGCGAGCGGAAATTTGTTTGTCGCCGATTCCGCCAACAAATTAATTCGGATTGTTCAGCCGGAAAACTCAAATCTCGGCGCGCAGATTTCTGCGGAAACTGCCAAAACGTTATTTCTCTCGCCCGCGCAAATGCGCGAGCGCGGCGAGGCGCGCTGGACTTACAATCCGCCCGAACGTCCGCGCGACGTTGCGGGAACATTCGGCGAATTGCGCGGCGCGATTCGTAAACCGGGCGATTCGGCTTGGTTTCACAACGGTTTGGACATTGCGGGCGCGCTCGGCGAAATTGCCGTTTTTATCCGCGATGAAAAAGTGCTGCGTCCGGTTGCGGTCGAAGATTTCGACCAGAAAAACAACCGCGAGCGCCTGCGAATGCCGACTATCGGCTACATCCACATTCGATTGGGCAGAGACGCTGGCAATAAACCTTTCGGCGACGGGCGTTTTCTTTTTCAAACCGAAAACGGAAAATTGATTGGCTTGCGCGTTCCGCGCGGCGCAAAATTTAAAGCAGGCGAAGCGCTCGGAACACTGAATCCTTTTAATCACGTTCATTTGATTGCCGGAGAAACCGGCGCGGAAATGAACGCTTTGGACGCGCTCGTTCTTCCCGGCGCGCGCGACACGATTGCTCCAAAAATCGAAAAGATTACATTTTTCGGCGAAAACTGGAATGAAATTAAAGCGAATGAAGTTTTGCGCGGGCGAATTAGAATTGCGGTGCGCGGCTTCGATCAAATGGACGGCGGCTCGTCGCGCCGGCGGCTAGGAATTTACCGGCTTGGCTATCAGGTTTTAAAGGCGGATAATTTTCCAATTTCGGACAAACTGGAAACCATTTCTTTCGAGCGGCTTCCCGATTCGGAAGCTGCAAATCTGGTTTACGCGGTCGGTTCGCAATCCGGCTACACGCCGGAAACCGTTTTTAATTACATCGTTTCAAATCGCATCAAAGACGGTGCGGCTGTCGAAGATTTTTTAGATACGACAAAACTGTCGAACGGCGATTACAAAATCCGCGTTTTCGCCGCTGATTTCTTTGGCAATGAAACATTGCAGGAGCTTAATTTGAAAATTCGGAACTAGAAAATTTTAATTGAGGACGCGCAAAGGCAGATTCGGCTGGCTCGATTCATTGGCTTCAAATCCGGCAATGACCGGAGGTTTGGTTTTGTCGGCGCGCGGCGCGCCTGCGACTTCGACAATATCGAACGCTTCGAGCGAAACGTCTTCCGTTTGTTTTTTGCTGATTTTCTCCAAATCGGCTTCGATTAGCTGTGATGCTCCGTCCGGCGAGCGGCGAAATATTGTAACTTTGGAGGCGTTTTTGATTGCGCCGCCAGCGCTCGCAATTGCGCGGGTTAAAGTCATCGTTTGATTGTCGCGCAGGAAAATTGTTTGCGGCGAAACGACGCCGCCGGCAACGAAAATCGGTTTTGCCTCTTCGACCGTCACAATGTCACCGGTGCGGACAAACGGATTTGATTCGGATTTTCCCGCCAGAAGCTCTGAGATTTTAACCGTCATCGTTTGCGATTCGGCTTGCGCGGCTTGCGGCGAATTGCAGCTTAAATATGCCGGACGAAAGATTTTGATTTCGCCGCTCGCGCGTTCGCCGATTCCGCCCGTTAACACTAAAATCTCGTTCAAACGAACCGGGCGCTCGATTTGAAAACGCATCTGCGTTCGCACTGCGCCGAAAATTCTGGCTTGCTGGCGCGCGGTGCGGTCAATAACCCGGACGACGATTTCCGGCTTTTTCAAAAATTTTGAATATGCTTCGTAAAGGGTTGCCGCAAGCTCTCCTTCAGTGCGGCAAAGCCCGAAAATGGGTTCTTTGGTGTAAGGAATCGCCGACAAAAAACCTTCCGCATCGAGCTGCCCGCGCCAGTCGTATTCGAGACTTCCCAAAACGTCAATGTCAATCACGTCGCCGAGATGGATCAATTCTTCGAGTTGAACGCTGGAATTCGCCGCCACGGCTTTTTCGTTCGATTTGTTTTCGGCGTTTTCCTGTTTGGCGGCTTTTTCTTCGGCGAGCTGAGCCGAGGCTTGATTGATAACCGGAGTCGGTTCGACTTTTTGCGCGAAAATTTTCGCGCTCGCGCTTGCCGTCACGAGAAACAGAACGACGCACGATAATTTTAAAATTAAAAAGCCAAACCTCATTTCTTCAATTTTACCTTAACTCTTTTTCTGACCTTCACTCGATTGAGATTTTCCGCAGCATCTTCGGCGGTTTTAATATTATCTTCAGCCGTTTCAATATTATCTTCAATCGTTTGAGTATTATTTTCAGTAGTTTGAATATTATCTTCGGCTTTTTCAACATTTTCGACGGATTCTTTTGATTCCTCAAACGTATCCGGCGCTTGCTGTTTTTTTTCTGCGGCTCGTTTTTTTCGTCGGCGCGTCGCCGCAGCTTCGACCGTTCCCGGAATCGCCCATCCCGCAAATTCCCAATTACAAGCGTTGCAAAGGAGATGATACCTCCCAAACATTCTCCACCAAATCGGTGACCGGCGATAACCACGACGAATTCGGTTACTGCCGCAACGGGGACATTTTGAGAAAATCAATTTTCCGCCTCCAGGTTCATCTCCTCCGATTGCGCGGATTTCAATGATTTATTGTTTCCCCCTTGTTGATTTATTAACATCTGCAATCGGTTAATCTCGGTTTCGATTTCGATTGCCGTCGTCTGTCGCTGCACTTCGTTGACCGCTTCGCGCGAAAGATAAAAAAGCGCGTCGCGGTAATGATCAACGGCTTGCTCATAATTTTCTTTAAAAGCGGCGCGCTCGGCTAACTCAACCCAGTGCGCGACATACGAAGCGGCAATAAATTCCTGCACCGCGACGCTTGATTCGGCAAGCTGCCGTTCTTGCGGGTAAATCTGCAAAGCCGCATCCAAAACTTCGAGCGCCCGCTGCGCGGTTTCGACTTTTTCACTGGTCGTGACGCGGATTTGAGCTTCGCGCAAAAGCTGACGAGATTCTTCTTCAGCCCAAGCCAAAAGATGATGTTTCTGCAAACCGCGCACGCGCTCCTGTCCGCTGCGAAACGCCGCCAAGCGCGGGCTTCCGGCGTGAACTGTCGGCATCGCTGCCTCGACTTGTTCGAGATAATCGCCGCAGGCGCGATAAACTTCCAGATGCGCTTCGCCGTTTGGCGTTTTGGAGATTTCCGCAGCTTCGGATTTGCTTTGTATTTTCTTGAGCGCGGCGACGTGTTTTTCCAAAGTGAGCTTGCCGGGTTCGAGATTTGGGGCACCGCGTCCCGGAAATTTCATTTGCTCGCGCCGGAGCAGATATTTATTTTTCACACGGCGCAATAAAACGCCATGCAGCGCCGCCGCGAAAGCGAAAAAAACCGTTCCCACGAGAAAAGCCGGAAACCAGGTTCCGTCGTGCGCATCGCCATCTTCGGCTAAAATGCTCCACAGAAAGAAAAATAAAATGAGCGAAACCGCCGCCGCGCTGCCGAAATAAGCCCAGTTTGAGAGCCAAAACGGGCGCACATAAACTTGTTTGCTTCCGCCGACGGCTTCGGTTTTGATTGTTAAATTGGAACGAACTCTTTGCACTTTTTGTTGATGAATCCGCGTTTTTATTGAGAAAGACTGTTTTGTAATCCCGGACGGTTTATGATTTTATCGTTTTGATTAAAAACCTTAAAACGTTCTACGATAATAATTTTTTCGCCGCAGGTGTCAATCTGTCAACCAAATATTTACCATAAGCAGCAGCAAAAACCTTTTTATATTGTGACAGCAATGAAGAAAAAACCCAAAAAAGATGCCGTGCGCCCGATTTTCGACTCGCTCAGAAAACCGACCGCGCCGCCGAGCAAGACAATCGGCAATCGAAAGTCCGAAGAAAAAGCGCGCCCGTCGCAACGCAAAATCAAACACAAAAAAACTGAAACAATCGAGGAATAATTTTAAATTTCGTAAATCGCACCGGGCAGCATTACTTTTAAATTCGGCATTTTTAAACCCGTCAATTCTTCGCAAATCTCTTCGCGGAACATCGGTTTGAGATTGATGACAAAAACGTCGCAGGAATGTTTGAATTTTTGCAGCTCAATTTCGAGCTTTTGCGGCGTTAAATGATGCGAAGCTGCGGCAAGCTCCGACATCCGGTTCGGAAAAGCGCATTCGATAAAAAGCGCGTTTAATTTTGGTAATTCATTGATGAATTGCCAAAAACCGGAAGTTTCCGCAGTATCGGAGGTAAAAGCGATATGGTTTTCGCCTTCCGAAATTACAAAACCGACGGTTTCAACTTGATGATTGACCGGAACGGCAATTATTTCAAGATTTGCGACGCCGAATTTTTCAAGCGGCGAAAATCGGACATATTCCATAACCGCGCCGTGCTCATTTTTCAATTCGGAGAAACGCGGGTAAATCTCCCAATTAAAAATATGCCGTTCAAGCGCCTCAATCGTTTTTTCAGATCCGTAAATCCTGAGCGGAGATTCGAGCGTTGAAAACAAATCATCAACAAAAAGCGGCAAACCCGCGATGTGGTCAAGATGTGCGTGAGTGATAACGATGTCTCGAATTGATTTTCTTTGCTCGTCCGAAACTGCAAACGCAAGGCTTCCGGCGTCAATCGCCAGACAATCATTCAGCACGAAACAAGCCAAATGCTGCCGCCGCGAAGCGCAGCCTTTTTCGTCAAACGTGCTGGATAAAAGCTGGATTTTCATCAGTGAGCAGTGAGCGGTGAGCAGTAAAAGCAGTTTTTTTACTGCTCACCGCTCACTGCTCACTATCTGGCTGCGGTGTTAGCGCGTCCGCCGTCAATCGAATAAGTTACGCCGGTAATCCAACCGGCTTTTTCCGAAGCTAGAAATAAAATCAAATCGGCAACTTCGTCCGGGCTTCCGGCGCGTCCGAGCGGATGCGTTTGTTTTGATTTTTCCAAAAACGCGGCGTAATTTTCCTCATCCATTCCGCTGCGTTTGTGCAGCTCGGTGACAACGACGCCCGGATTAACGGCGTTAACGCGAATCTGCTTTGGCGCCAGTTCAAGCGACGCGCAGCGAGTGAGCTGGTCAATCCCGGCTTTTGAAACGCAATACGCCAAAACTCCGGGAAACGAACGCAGCCCGGCGACGCTCGAAACATTGACGATGTTTCCTTTTGTTTTTTCCAAAAACGGAATTGTCTTTTGCATCAGGGCGAAAACCGAGCGTAAATTGACGTTCATCATTTCGTCCCAATCGTTCAGGGCTGTGTTTTCAATCGTCCCGTTACCGATAATTCCGGCTGCGTTTATTAAAATATCAATTTGCCCGAAATTCTCGACCGTCATTTCGACAATTTTTTGCGCATCCGATTCATTGGTGACATCGGCGCGGATTGTTTTGACAATTCCGCCCGCTTGCTCAATTTCGTTTTGCAGAGCGTCGAGATTTTCCCGGTTGCGTCCGACGGCGGCAACGAGCGCGCCTGCGGCGGCAAATTTAACGGCGACTGCGCGCCCGATGCCGGAAGTCGCGCCAGTGACGATTGCTGTTTTTTCTTTTAGCTCTTCCATCTATTAAATTGGACAGCAGTTTAACCGTTTGACGACAAAAAAAAAAGACGACTTTTTAAAAAGTCGTCTTTTTCGCAGCAAATTAAAAACTGTGTGATTAACAATTAGCGCAATTATTCGGCTGTCGCACTTCAAACAGCATTTTAATCGCTTCTTTGGTTTCTACGCGGCGTTTTTGTTGAAATTCGTTGACCCAGCCGCTTACGGTCGAAACCATTTCGCGCGCGGCGGCATTCGCGGTTTGGGGTTTAACTTGAACGGATCTGCCGGATTTAAACTCGGCTGCCGATTCTTTTTTGATGACCTTGATTTTTGCTTTCGTATCCATATTCACAGTTCCTGTTGCTTTTTATAATTGCGCTTGCGGCGGCTTTTCGACTGACGCATTCGGTTTCCGGCTTTTGCCGAATTTAGAATGATTTATTTTTTCAATCTTGCGTTTGAGCGAACAAGGTTTGCTTTAGATATTTTTTTAAAATAAAAAGTTGCATCGAGCTTTCGTCGCAATCGGTTTGCATAATGCCAAAGCCTTTTTGCTTTTTAATGCCTTTTGCCAACTGTTATTTTCAACGCTTTTCTTTTGAAAAAGTTCCCTGCTCACACTAGAACGCGAGAAAGCGGGGAAAAAAGTATCATCTCGAATCAAAAAATTTTCAGAAAAAAATTGGCACAATCATTGCGACTTGTTTCAGCCGCGATGACATTTACCGAATTTCTCATTATTTATCTTTCAATCGGCGCGCCGTTCGGCGTTTATTTTTTTCTCAGCCGTCGTCCAATCAATTGGAATTCGACGTTTTTGTTAAAAACCGTCTGCGTCGTTTTCGGCTGGTGTTTTTACGCTGTTTTTTTGATTTTCCGCCGTTCGCAAAAAAAATACGAAGCGAATTTAACTTCGGATTCGATTGGAGAAAACGAGATCGAAAAAATTATGAGAAAACTGTTCGCAGCTTATTCGGAAATCTCGCCGAACGAAAAGAACGTTTCGTTTTTTCAATTCCGCGAAATCGTCGAGCGTTACACTGGATTGACTTCCGCTTTGTCTGATTCGAGGGAATCAACCGAATTTCAAAATGAGCTGTTCATCGTTTCGGGTATGAAAAATCAGGATTTGCAGCTCGCCAACCGTTGTTTGCAGCGCAAAAATCTGCTGCGTTTAAAAGCTCATCAAATTCAAGCTCGACAAGACTTTTTGCGGATTTTTGAAAACCTTGGCGAGACTGCGTGCGAAAGTTTTTTCTTGAATGCTGAACGGCTCGCAGTTTTGCTGGCTGATGATGAAACCGGAAATTATTTAAACCGCATCAAACGCGAAATTGAAAGACAAAATCCGAGTTTTACTTCGTCTGCGAAAAAGCAGGAGGAATTATGGAACAAGCTGCCGCCCGAACAAATCCCCGTTTTGCAAACACAATCTTCGACCTTGAATCTGGCGATGAAGACACAAGATTAGACGCGCTGCTCGCCGCAAACGCGGAAATCACGCGTCAAAAACAAGCGTTCAGGCTCGAAAAACACGAGACCGAAGCGGCTTTGATACGCTCGCCCGTGACGGCAAAAGAAGCCTACGGATATTTCGGTTTGCTTTTAGGTTTGCTGCCGCCCGCCGCAATCTTCGGAAAAACCGTTAAATATGGTTTCAACGAAAACGCCGCCGCAGTTTTCGCGTTTTGTCTGTTAATGAATTTAACCTGCGCTTTCGTCGGCAAATTTATCGCGGAAGCTTTCGCCCGTCATTTCATCAATATTGAGCGTAAATCATGGACGAAAATGCTTCTTTTATCGTCTCTGCTCGGATTTTGCTGGGCGATAATTACGGGCGCAGCGGGCGGCGCGATATTTTTCGGTGTCGGCGCGTTTTTCGGAGCGATTTGCGCCATTCCGGTCGGCGCGGCGGCATTTCCAATTTTTGCCGTAATCCACAGCCAGCTCGAACGCGGCACGGAAATCGAATGGAAGCATTTTCTGCCAATTGCATTTGGAATCTCGACCGCAATTTCCGCTTTTATTCTTGGACTTTGAAAGTGGTTAGTGGTTAATTGTTAATCGTTAATTGTTAGTTATATCTATTAACAATTAACGATTAACAATGCTGCTGATTTTACTTCTCCTATCTTTGTTCGTGCTGGTTTCGCTCGGCTTTTATGTTTTCGTCGCCGCGCCGCGCAGCCGCGCTCATCAAACTTTTGCCGCATTTATTATTTGTCTCGCACTCTGGACGGTCAAAGACATCGTTTTCTGGGAATTTCAAGCCCCGCGCGGAAACGCCGCGTGGTGGGCGGCGGCGAGCTTTGTGCTGGCGCTTTTTTTGCAGTTTTCGCTCGTTGTTTTCGCATGGGTTTTTCCCGAAAATCTTCGCACGCCGCGCAAAAAAGCCGCCGTTTTGTTTGCGCCCGGCGCGGTGCTGATTCCGGCGGCGGCTTTCGGTTTGCTCTGGCACAAAGCCGGTTTTGCAGCGAATGGCAAATTTCAAATTGATCTCGCGCCGCTCGCTTTCGCTTTTGTCGGTTACGTTTATGCAATTTTCGCTTACGGCGCTTTTCTGCTTTTTCAGAAATTCCGGCTTTATCGCCGAACGCAGCGCGGACATCAAATCGCTGCGATTCTGTGGGGACTCGGAATCACGACCGTTTTAATGACTTCGGCGAATATAGTTCTGCCGTTTTTCGGCTTTTACAATTTGCTGCCCGTCGCCGCGACTTTTTCCGTGCCGGGAGTTTTGATTTACGCTTACGCAATTTCCAATTTCAAGCTCTTTTCGTTTCAAACCACGCTCGACCAATTCCGGCTTTTTCCGATTATTTACAAAATCGCTTTGACAATTGCCGTCGTCGCGGTTGTCAGTTTCGCGGCTTTTCAAATCCCGATTGTTTATTGGGCTTTTCAAGACGGATTAACGGCGGAAGGCTGGCGGCGCTATCTGACTTTCAGCGTAATCAGCGCGCTCGTTCCGAATTTGCTGCTCGTTCTGCTGATTGTCCGCACAATCTCGCGCCCGCTTCGCCGAATTACGCTCGCCGCCGTCGAAGTCGCGGGCGGGCGGTATGGAACGACGGTTGAAGAAGACAGCAACGACGAAATCGGATTGCTTGCCGCATCTTTTAACGAAATGAGCCGGAAAATGGCGGCTGATATTGAAAAGCTAAAAAGATTAAACGAACAACTCGTCCGCACCGAAAAGCTCGCGGCGATGGGAACGCTTTCGGCGGGCGTCGCGCACGAAATCAACAATCCTCTGGCTTCGATTTCCTCGCTTGTCCAAATGCTGCAAACAAAGCAGAATCTGGACGACGAAACCAAAGAAATGCTGCGGCTCGTGCAAACTCAAATCAGCCGCATCACAGGCGTCACACGCGATATGCTCAATTTTTCCAAAGCTCAACCGGCTGCGCGCAGTTTAATTGATATAAATGCTGTTTTGGAAACGGCTCTGCGTTTGGCGAGTTTTGATAAGTCCTTTCAAAGTCTGCGGTTAATAAAGAATTTTGACGAACGCCTGCCGAAAATTAAGGCTGATGCCGACCAGCTTCAACAAGTTTTTCTGAATTTGCTCTTAAATGCTCGTGATGCTATGAGCGACGGCGGCAAACTGGAAATAAAAACCGAATCGGGCGAGGGAGAAATTACGATTGAAATCGCCGACACTGGAACGGGCATCGCGCCGGAAAATATAAAACAGATTTTCGACCCGTTTTTCACGACCAAACCGACCGGAAAAGGCACAGGTTTAGGCTTGGCGGTTTGCTACGGAATAATTACGGCACACGACGGGAAAATCGAAGCCGCGCCAAATAACGGAAGCGGCACGAGATTCGTCATCTCGCTGCCGCTTCCGCATCAGGAAATCGAAAGTTAGGCATTGATTTCCGATTTCTAATTGTGTGTTTTCTTTTTCAACCCAAAAATGCGTCTCTTGACAGAAAAGTTTTTTCAAGGCAATTTACGCGGAAGTCGAAACTTCTTTCTGGTAAATTATTGAGGAAATTCTAAAATGAAAAATTTTGCAAAATGTATTTTTGCCCTGCTGTGCATTGCCTTTCCCGCCGCGGCGCAGGAAAGACCGCAGGCATACGTCGGCGCACGGATAATTCCGATTGTCGGGCAGCCGATTGACAACGGAGTTTTAGTAGTCGAACGCGGGAAAATCGCGGCGGTGGGTGCGCGAAACGCGGTTCGCATTCCGGCAAATGCCGAACAAATTGACGTTACCGGCAAAACGATTATGCCCGGATTAGTTGACACGCACAGTCACGTCGGACAAGTCGCGGGCGCGGACGGTTCTGCGCCGATTCAGCCGGAAGTCCGCGTGCTTGATTCGGTCAACGTTTTGGATAACGGAATCCAACGCGCACAGGCAGGCGGTATTACGACCGTCAACGTAATGCCCGGTTCGGGACATCTCGATTCCGGTCAAACGCTTTATCTCAAAGTCAAAGACGGGCGGACAATTGACGATCTTTTGATTCTGGACAGAAACGGGAAATATATGGGCGGAATCAAATTCGCCAACGGCACAAATCCGCTGCGTCCCGGTTCAACCGGACCGTTTCCCGGAACGCGCGCCCGCTCGGCGTCGCTCGTCCGCGAAGTTTTTGTCAAGGCGCAGGATTATCGCGAAAAAATCCGCCGCGCCGGAAACGATAAATCGAAACTCCCCGCGCGGGATTTGGCGATGGAAACACTCGTCGAAGTTTTGGACGGGCTGCGCGTCGTGCATTTTCACACGCACCGTCACGACGATATTATGACCGCTTTACGCCTGCAAAAAGAATTCGGTTTCAGGCTCGTTTTGCAGCACGTCACCGAAGGCTGGAAAGTCGCAGAGGAAATTGCGAAAGCCAATGTTCCGGCTTCGATAATTGTGATTGACTCGCCGGGCGGAAAGCTCGAAGCCGTTGATTTGCGTTATGAAACCGGCGCGATGCTGGATAAAGCCGGAGCGCAGTTCGGTTTTCACACCGACGATTACATAACCGATTCGCGCGTTTTCCTGCGTTCAGCCGCTTTGGGCGTGCGCGGCGGTTTGTCGCGCGAAAAAGCGCTTTACGCAATGACGATGGCGGGCGCGCGAATGCTCGATCTGCAAGACCGCGTGGGTTCTTTGGAACGAGGCAAAGACGCTGATTTCATCGTGCTTTCGGGCGATCCGTTGAGCACTTACACACACATTCTGCAAACCTTCGTCGAAGGCGTCAAAGTTTTCGACCGCTCGAATCCGAAAGATTACGAAATCGCCGTCGGCGGCGCAGGCGTTAGCGAGCAAACCACACACATTAGTTGTTTTGACGACATTGCAGGAGGCTCGAATTAATGAAGAATTACGAATTACGAATTACGAATTACGGAATTTTCCTTTTGTTTTTACTGCTCACTGCTTACTGCTCACAGCTCGCTGTAAAAGCGCAAATTGCAGTGCGCGGTGAACAGGTTTGGACGATGACTGCGAATGAACCGATTCGCGACGGCGTTGTTTTAATCAACAACGGCAAAATCGAGCGCGTCGGAGCGGCAAGTTCGATTCAGATTCCGGCGAATTATCGAGTCATAAACGCAAAGGTCGTGACGCCCGGTTTGATTGATGCTCGCACAGTTGTCGGAATTGCGGGTTATCTCGCTCAGCCGCACGATCAGATGCAGGTTGAAACTTCTGCGCCGATGCAGCCCGAATTGCGGGCAATCGACGCTTACAACCCTGAGGAAAAATTGATTGAATGGCTGCGGTCGTTCGGCGTGACGACGATTCACACCGGACACGGAACGGGCGTCGCCGTTTCCGGGCAAACGATGGTCGCCAAAACCGTAGGCAAAACCGCCGACGAAGCGGCGATTGTGCCGACCGCAATGATTGCCGCAACTCTTGGCGACAGCTCTTTGTTTTCCGGCGGTCGCGCGCCCGGCACACGCGCCAAACAAATTGCGATGCTTCGCGCCGAACTGCTCAAAGCAACGGATTACAACCGCAAAATCGACGACGCAAAAGGCGACGCTGCGAAAATGCCGACACGCGATTTGCGGCAGGAAATGTTCGGGCGTGTTTTGCGCCGCGAGATTCCGATTCTAATAACAGTTCATCGCCATCAAGACATCGTGACGGCGATCAGACTCGGCAAAGAATTTAATTTGCGTCTTGTTTTGGACGGCGTTTCGGAAGCGCAGCGAGTGCTGCCGGAAATCAAGGCTTCGGGCTATCCGGTTTTGGTTCATCCGACAATGTTTCGCGCGTCGGGAGAAACCGAAAAACTGAGTATGGAAACCGCCTCGAAATTAAAACAAGCCGGAATTCAGTTCGCTTTGCAAAGCGGTTTTGAAGCCTACGTGCCGAAAAGCCGCGTCGTTTTGCTCGAAGCGGGAATGGCGGCGGCAAACGGCTTAAGCCAGAGAGACGCGCTCGCTTCGATTACGATTGACGCGGCGCAAATCTTAGGAATCCAAGCCCGCGTCGGTTCGCTCGCCGCCGGAAAAGACGCCGATTTAGCCCTTTTTGACGGCGATCCGTTTGAATTTACGACGCACTGCGTTGGCACAATCATCAACGGTAATGTCGTCAGCGAAGTTGTGAGGTAAAATAAAAGGCGGGCTTTTAACCCGCCTTTTATGGTTCAAAGAAAAGTAAAAACAACGCCTCTCCAACGCGAAATCCTCTGGTCTTTGGCTGAAAATGCTAATGAATCGGTATTAAATATAATTGTAAAACTCCAAACGGTTTTCCCAAAACTTTCAAGTAAAGAAATATTGAATGAAGCCGCGCTGTCAATCGGTATTTTGCGGCGAATGGGATGCTTATACGTTGCCGGCAGAATTGGTGCGGAAATTAAATGGTTACAGTGGGAAATAGTTGACAGCTTGGTTTTAAACGACCTTTTTGAGTTCGACGAGCGCGACGGCTCTTGGCAAGCAAAAGCTTCCGATGCTTTTCAAGGCGAATTAATCTTGCATTTGACTCAAGGCGGAGTAATTGTGCTTGAATTAATTGCGCAGCAATCTTTAACTCCAACTCCCGTTTGGAAATCTAAAGATAACGTGAGTTTGGGATAAGGAAACAATAAAAGTTTAATAACTTGAACTCTTTGCGCTCTTTGCCGTTAAAAAAATCAGCGGAATTAACCTCAAAGTGTGCAAAGCGAAGCGCAAAGAAAATCCTGTTTTAAGCTAACTCTTTAATTTCCAACAATTCTTATCCCGAACTCACGTTATTTTAAGAATTCGCTAACTCACAAACGAGCATTTCGATTTGCAGCCGAGAACCGCTCGCTCCGCCTCCGCCGACTGATGTTTTGATTGCCAGATCGGCGGCGGCGATTCGCTGCAAGCATTTTGCCAAAGTTTTCGCATTGGCGCGCCGAGCGGTCGCCAGAAATTCTTCGCGTTTGTTGTAAGGCAGCTTGATTGTGCGGAAAACTTCTTCTTTGTCTGCGCCGCGCGCCATTGCTTCTTTCGCCCATGCCAGACGGCGATAATTCGAGGCAATCAAACCGAGCAGCATCAAAGGCTCAGCGCCATCGTCCAAAATTTTCTTTAAAATCTGCAAAGCGCGTCGGTTATTTTTCGAGAGCAAATAATCGGTTAATTCAAAATTCGAAAGCTCGCGCGAATTCGGCACTAATTCTTCGACTAAATCAAAAGTGATCCGACCTTCCGGCAACGCCGCCGTCGCCAATTTATTTAATTCATTCGTCAAAGTTCGCACGTCGTTGCCGACCAGCGCCAGAAGATGCTGCAAAGCCTTTTCGTCAATATCCGCGTGTAAATCGCGCAGTGTTTTGCGCGCCCAATTTGTGATTTCTCCGGTTTCGAGCGGCACGAATTCAACTGCCGCGCAATGTTCAATCAGCGTTTTCGACAGCTTTTTACGTTTATCCAAATCGTCGGCAACCAAAATTGCTACGCACGATTCTGCGGGGCGTGCCGCGTAACGCGCCAGAGCTTCTTCGTCGGCTTCGCGCTGCAAACGATTGATTTCAGTGATGCGGACAACTCGGCGCGCGGCAATCATCGGAAGCTGTTCGGCGGCGGCGATTGCCTGCTGAACGTCGGTCGAAGCGAGACTGAAAACTGATTCGTTAAATTCTCTGAGCGGCTGATCTTTTAAAACAAATTCGGTGATAAATTTGGCGGCTTGGTCGCGCAGATAAGTTTCCGCTCCGAAAAGCAGATAAATCGGCGCAATCTCGCCGCTTCTCAGTTGTTTACGCAAATCTTCGCGCGATATTAAAGACATTTACAAAATCAAATTCAAGCGATTCTGTGCCGCCAGCGTAAAAAGACGAACGAATAAACTAATAAATTAAAACCCAAAAGCAGCGCAGCCATCAAATTGCCGAAGCTCTGATTCCATGCGGGCGGATAAATTAACCCGATCAAATAAGGTTCGAGAAAACCGCTTGCGAAACCGGATTCAAAACTCAAGTCTCTGAGCCAGCTTTCCAGCGGCTCAATCGGACATTTAATATTTAATAATTCGCTCATCAAACCGTAAGCGAGCGCCGGTAGATGCAGGAAAATCATCCGCCGCCGAGCCAGAGCAAATAACGCGCCGAAAACAATAAACAAAATAAACGCAAAATGCGCTGCAATCAGCGTTTCAAGTAAAATGCGGTAAACCATAGAATCAATTACGAATTACAAATTACGAATTACGAATTGTGGAATTTATCTTTGATTTAAAAATATTCCGCGATTCGTAATTCGTAATTTGTAATTCGTAATTATTTTTTCTCTTCTTTAACGCCCAAGCCATTAACAATCGCTGAGACGACTGATTCGGAAAAAGCGCGGGCGATTCTTTCGACAGCCGGGTCTTCTTCGTTAAAAAACGAGCGCGGGTCAGAAGCGAATTCAAATGAATCGCGGAAAACAAAATTTTGATTGTCGTATAAAATCTTGTTTTCCTGCGCATCGCGAACTGTCACGGTTCCGACAATCGTCACTTCAAAAACACGCGCTCTGCCGGTCGGATCGAGTAAGACGCCGGAAAATGAAAAATCGCGCAGAGAGCCTTCGATAATAGCGTCGGCGCCTTCGCGCGTTCCCTGCACGCGAAGCCCGCGCCCGCGTCGAATGACTTCGCGAACGACCGCGTCGGTAAAACGCGATTCCAAGCGATAACGCAAAGCGCGCGCTTCAAACTGGAATGGCGGCACGGCAATCTTTTTTATACGTTTCGGCAATCCTGTATCCGTCACCGGCTTATAACATTCGGTAAAACCAGAAACCGTTAAAAACAGCAGAAAAATTGCAGCGAATTTGAAAATTTTACTCATAAAAAGACGAGCCGAATAACCTGTCCAAAAAAGTTTCGTGACTGTTCTTATTTTCGCGCTTTTCTTATCGCTTCGGCAACACGAGCGGTTTCAACCGCCGCGCGAACGTCGTGAACGCGGATAATCTGCGCGCCGTTAAAAACCGCGATTGCAGCGCTCGACATCGTTCCGTGCAAACGTTGATCGGCGGGCGCGTCGTTCAATATTTTACCGATAAAAGATTTGCGCGAAGTGCCGACGAGCATCGGAAAACCCGAAAAATCGGCGCAGATTTCCTCCAGCTTTGCCAGCAGCTCCAAATTCTGCTCGAAAGTTTTGCTGAATCCGATCCCAACGTCAAGCGCGATTTGCTCACGTTTGATGCCCCTTGATTCGGCTTTTTCAACGCTCCGGCGCAAACCGTTTTTAACCTCATGAATAATGTCAGCGACTGGCTCTTGTTTGTGCATCGTTTCAAAATCCCCGCGCAAGTGCATTAAAATTAAACCGGCGTTTGTTTTCCCTACAACTTCGGCAATCTTTTCATCAAAACGCAAACCCGATACATCGTTGATAATCTCCGCTCCTGCTTCCAGCGCGTTTTCAGCAACTGCGGCTTTCGTCGTATCAATCGAAATCGGAATATCGAAGCGCTTGGCAATTTCTTTTACCGCAGGCACGACGCGCTCGATTTCTTCCGAAGCGGTTATTTGTGCGCTGTCTGGGCGCGTGCTTTCGCCGCCGATGTCGATAATGTCCGCGCCTTCGGCAATCATCCTTTCGGCTTGATTTAACGCTTGGTTGAGCGAATAAAATTTTCCGCCGTCGGAGAAACTATCGGGCGTGACGTTTAAAATTCCCATCACGAGAGTTTTATCGCCGATTGGAATCTGCCGACGCGATGTTTGCCAAAATTTTCGAGACATTTTCTTTCTCCGAAATTTTAACATTTTTAGTTTGTTGCACAATTTTTGCATTGAATACTCGGAAAAGAAAATGCGTTCGTAAACAGAACAGATTTTTAATGAGAAAGGGGAATTTATGAACGGAGAACTCAATAA